>JAWWOY010000630.1:0-8819 GCA_033851195.1 Kribbellaceae bacterium
TTCCTCTTCCTCGTCGTACTCGTCCTCGGGCTCTTCCTCGCCCTCGGCGCCTTCCTCTTCCTCGTCGTACTCGTCCTCGGGCTCTTCCTCGCCCTCGGCGCCTTCCTCTTCCTCGCCGTACTCGTCCTCGGGCTCTTCCTCGCCTTGCTGCTCCTCCTCGAGGGCCTCCTCGTGGGTGCGCACCACCTGCGAGTCATGGATCTCCCCGCGCCAGCCCTCCACCTCGTCGGGCTTGAGAATGACGTTGTTCATGACGTGACGGCGGTAGTGCTTCAACTCGAGACGTGATCGCCGGCCCTGCGCGCGCCAGATGTTTCCGGTGCGCTCGAACAGACCCTGCGGGTAGTACTCCATGACCAGCAGAATGCGGGTCAGGTTGGGCGCGAGTTCGTGGAAGGTGACGCTGCCGTCGACGTGTCCCTTCGGCCCCTTCGACCGCCAAACGATCTGCTGGTCCGGGACCTGGTCGACGATGGTTGCCTGCCAGGTCCGGTGCGACCAGACGATCTTGGCCTTCCAGTTGACCTTTTCGTCGGACTCCTGCTCGACGCTCTCGACCTTCTTCATGAACCCGGAGAACTCCTGGAACTGGGTCCACTGGTTGTAGGCCAGCTTGAGAGGGACGCCCACATCGATCGTCTCGACGATGTTGGTCGCCTTGGTGGCCTTCTTCTGGCCGCCGCCGGACTTGCCGCCGCCGAACAGGCCCTTCACTTTGTCCATCACACCGGATGCCCCGCCCTTGAAGAGGCCCTTCGCCATAGAGCCGCCCGTGAGTGCTTCCTTGCCGCCTCCCAGCATCGCCTTTGAGAGGATGCCTCCGTTCTCCGAGAAGTCTGTGAGCCGATCGGTGAGGCCAGAGACTTTCTCCCCGGCGACCCCTACCACGTGCTCGCCGGCGGCGGATAACACGTCTTGCAACTCGTCCTTCAGCCGATCGATGGGAAGCTCGTCGAGTATCGACTTCCGTCCGCCCTCTTCCGAGGCATCACGCGTTTGTTGAGCCATCACATATCACCCGCGTTTCCTTGCCGACGAGCCGCTCGTCGCCTTCTTGGCTGTCTTCTTTGCCGGAGCCTTCTTGGCTGTCGTCTTGCGCGGGGGAGTCGACTTCTTGGCGGTGGCCTTCTTGGCCGCCGCCTTCTTGGTGGTGGCGGGCGAAGCTGTCTTCTTGGCCGTCGAGCCCGAGTCGGAGCGCTTGGCGGCAGTCTTCTTGGCCGTGCGCCCGGAGTCCGCCGATCGCTCGGCTGACGTCGGCCTCTTCGCAGCGGTCTTCTTCGTCGGCCTGCCGCCGTCCTCGCCGCTGTCAGATTCCCGGCCGGGACGCCTGGAACCGCGGTCGCCACGATGCGCCCTACGGTGCGGCCTCAGCCGGCGCAGCCGGGAGTGGCGCTCTTCGCCGGAATCGGAGGGCTCGGCGCCCTCGCGGTCCTCGGCGCGGTCCTCGGCGCGGTCCTCGCCGGACTCGTCGGGCTCGTCGGACTCGTCGTCTTTGGACCCGCCGGCCACGCCGGCCACGCCCGTCAGCCGGTCGGTGCGACTCCTGATCGAGTCGCTGACCCGGTTGAGTTGGCTGCTCGCTGCCGCGACGGCTGCCTCCTTGCCGGCGTCGACCAACCTGCCCCGTACCTGGTCGGAGAGCTTCGACAGCTCCGGATTGTTCTCGATGACTCCGAGAGCCTGCTGGATGAGCTCCCGCGGATCGGTCGCGATCTTCTTGCCGGCCAGCAGGCCACCGACCGTGATCGCCAGCCTCAGTTTCTTCGTCCGACCCAGTAGGTAGCCGGCCGCCATAGCTGCCGCCACCTTTCCGGTGGTATTCATGGCATCTCCCTCTAGAAATTGTGCCGCCTGCCTCCCGGCAGGCACCCCCCAGGCAAACCGCCCGGATCGGGCCGAATCATTTACGTCAACGCCGCGATCCGCTTCAGCATCGGAATGCTCGGGTACGTGTCTTCTCTTACGCGTTGAATGAGAAGTTCGACGTACAGAGGGACCTCCTCGGGACGGAGGAGCGTCTCTGCCATGTTCAGCATCGTCACCGACGGATAGCGATCTTCCTGCACCTTTTGAAGCAGCGCGTCCAGCAGCAGCTCGCGAGCATCCGGCCCGCCTTCGTCAGCCATGTAACCCCTCCGGTCGGATCTGACTTACTCGTTGATGTTGCGACGCTCTTCCACCGAGGTGTGGCTCGTGTGGGATCGCTGGTTGACGAGCAGCATGGTGACGATCAGCCCCAGCGCGCCCGCGCCCATCAGGATGTAACCCACCGCGGTCAGGTCGACTCCGCTGATCCGGTCTGTCACTGCGAAGGCCAGCACACCCCCGACTGCCAACAGGAAGACTGACGCTCCGATTCCCATGAGGACCTCCTCGTAGAACCCCGTGATGGATAACCCCTTCTCATCGCGGTACCCGTGGACTGTGCCCACAAACGGTTACTGGCGAGGGAGCGGTCGGCTTTCACTAACCGTGTCGATTTGTGAGCATTCCGTGTTGGCCAATCCCGATCGTCACATCGGGGTTATGAACACCTATGACGAGAGGCTTGGACGTCGGCAGGGACACTTTTCGTCGGAGGCCGCCGTTACGCTGACGCCGTGTCCGAACTGCCGTCGCTGTCGCCGCTGGCCTATCACCGGTCCGTGCTCACGCACGTACGTCGGTCTGACCAGCGCGCCTGGGAGTCCTTGCTGCCGCAGCAGGCGGGCGATCCGCAACTGTCCGAGGCGTTGCTCCGCCACACCTACCGGCTCGAGCCCGAGAATCATGCCGCCTTGCACCAGGCAGGCCGCCGGGCGGCGGCAGCGCTGGAGTTGGAGGGGCCGATCGAGTTCTTCCAGGCACAGGGCTCCACCACGTCGAACGCGTCGTTGCTGCATCAACCGGATCGGTCCGTGATCCTCTTCGAGGGCCCGCTGCTGGAGATGCTCGACGAGGATGAGCTGACCGCTGTGTGCGGCCATGAGCTGGCGCACCGCCTGCTGTGGACGCTCGATGAGGGCGCTTACCTCGCCACCGACCGGCTGCTCGATGCGGCTGCTGCCGATGCGCGAACGCCCGCACAGTATTTAGAGACTCAGCGTCGCTGGACAATGGCCTGCGAGCTGTACGCCGACCGAGGCGCGCTGGTCGCCTGCGGAGACCTCAGTACGACGGTGCGCGCACTGCTGAAACTCCAGACCGGGCTGTCCGGCGTCGACCCGGAGGCCTATCTACGTCAGGCGAATGAGCTGGACCTGAGCACTGGCAGCCGCGGGACCAGCCACCCCGAGGGAGTCGCCCGGGCCTGGGCGTTGCGCGGCTGGCTCGCTGAAGAGGACGTGGAGGCGTTGCTCACCGGACCGCTGGACGTGGACGCGCCGGATTTGCTGGACGCCGTCCTGCTGCGCGAGCTGAGCGCCGACTTCGCCGCCCACGCCGCTGCCGAGCCGGGCCTGCGGACCGATGCCGTCGCCGCGCACGCGAGCGGGTTCTCCGATCCGCCCGGGCCGGTCGTCGTACCGGCTGGGGCGTTGCCTCGGTTCGACGAGCCGCTGGCGATGCGGCCAGTCGACGGTGCCCCGCTGCCGCGACCGAGGGCGTTGACTCCTGCCAGCAAGCAATACCTCTGCTATCTCCTGCTGGACCTGGCGACGGCCGATCCCGAGACCGGTGATGCCGGGCTGATCGCCTCGATGGGACTCGCTCGCCGCGCCCGCCTCACGCCGTACGACGATCTGGCCGACGACGAGCTCGGGTGGAGCGACAGTCGCCGGGCCAGGCTGGCTGCTGCCGCGGACGAGTTGGCGGAGGCCCGATGAGTACGCCGGACCTGGTCGCGCTGGCCGTTTCGCAGGGCGGCCTCGGCAATGACGCGTTGCTGGCGGCTGTGCTGCCGCTGTTCCATGCGACGGCGGAGGTGCACGAGCGCGGGCTGGTGGCGCCGCTGCGCGGGCTGGACCGGATCACGCTGGATGAGCGGACCCGGCTCGGGTTCGCGCCCGAACATGCGGCCCGTCCGGTGCTGGCGCCGGCCGAGCTGGCCGCGCGCGAGGGGCATCGTGCGTCGGCGGTCGATGTCGTCGCGCAGAACCAGGTCGAGATTGACCTCGGCGAGGGCGGCGGGCAGGGCCGGACCCGGGTGACCGAGCCGGTGCCGTCCGCCGTGACCGCACCGGTGCTCGTGCCGGGTTGGCAGGGCTGGGAGCACGTGGTCGGCCACCACGACCCGTTGACGGACATCTTCAGCCTCGGCCAGTTGCTGGTCGGGCTCGGCTGCGGGTTGGACCTGTCCCGCACGGATGACGTGGCCCGTCTGATCGATGCCCGGGGCAACCTTTATGCCCTCAGCACCGGGCTGCACCCTGTGATCGTGTCCGTCGCCGTACAGATGGCCGAGCCGGATCGGCACCAGCGCGCGCAGGACTTGCGCTCGCTGATCGAGCAGTTGGAGAACTACCGCGACCAGCCGCTCGACTTCGACGTCGCCGCGGTCACTCGGGGCGCGGCAGACCGCCGCGCGGCCGTGTTGGCGGCGCTGCGGGACCGCCTGTTCGACCTGTCCCGGCGCAACCGGCTGGTGAACTTCCGGCACACCGCGCAGACGCTCAACCTGACCGAGGTCTCGGTCCCCTTGATGCTCGACGTGCGGAACATCCGCGCCGATCAGCTCTTCACCTGGAATCCTGACCTGGCCGATCGGCTGGTCGGCGGCAAGGCGCAGACACTCGGCCGCTGGATCCGGTACGACGAGGCGCCGTACGTCGCGAGCACGCTGGACAAACTGATCTCGACGGCCCGTCGGGACCGAGCCGAGTACGGCCAGGATCAGCTGCGGCTGGTGCCGGCGTTCCTGCGCTGGCACGACCTGAAGAACGACCCGGCCACCCGGCTCAGCTCCCCGCTGGTGCTGGTGAAGGTGGAACTCGCCAAGAAGCGGGGCGTCCGCGACTCCTACACCGTGCGGGTCACCGACCCGGTGGCCGAGGTGAACCCGACGCTGCGGCACCACCTGCACCAGTTGTACGGGATCAACCTGCCGGCGGAGGTGGATCTTGCCGAGCCCGGCGCGATCGCCGTACTGCATGAGCGGTTGGCGGCGGAGATCCACGCGTCCGAGCCCGGGCTGAGGTTGAACCTGCGGGAGAAGCCGCGGATCGATCTGGTCCGGCAGCGGGCGCTGCTGAGGCTGCGGAACTACCGGCGCCGCCAGCATGGCAACACGGCGAATGAGTTCGGCGGGCGGCACTACTCGTATTCCTACCGGCGGTCCGACTACCAGCCGCTCGGGGTGCAGATCTTCCGCAACCAGTTGGGGGTGCAGGACCTGCCGCTGGGCGTGGTGCTCGGTGGCGAACCGTCTCCGCGTCGGCCGGCCGCCACTGAGACCCTCGAGACTGACACCTACACGCTGGACCGCGGCGACGACGGCAGCCCATATTCCTGGGACGTCGATCTGTGCGCGGTCGCAGTTGCCAACTTCAACTACCGCACGCTGGGGCTGGTGCGGGACTACGACGAACTGCTCGAAACCGGACGGTCGTGCGCGTCGTTCGAGCAGTTGTTCTCCGACCGGCCGCGGCCGATCAGCAGCGATCCGGCGGAGTTGCCGACGGCCGAGCGACATCTGGTGGTACCGGCTGACGGTTCGCAGGTGGCCGCTGTTGCGCGGGCCCGGCGCGGCGAGAGCTTCGTGATCCAGGGTCCACCTGGGACAGGCAAATCCCAGACGATCACGAACATGATCGCGGACTTCGTCGCGCGCGGGCAGCGGGTGCTCTTCGTCTGCCAGAAGCGGGCCGCGCTCGACGTCGTGCACGCGCGACTGGCCGGTCGCCGGCTGGACGAACTCTGCACGCTGATCCACGATTCGCAGGCAGACAAGAAGGCCTTCGTGCACGGGCTGCGCGAGACCTACGAGGCCTGGCTCGCCGCCGATGACGACCTCGACTCCTTGACCGTACGCCGCGACGCCGTGGTCGCCCGGGTGGATCGGCTCCTGGCGACGGTCGGTCAGTTCGAGGCGCTCCTTTCGGGTAGTGCCTCGCCCAGCCTCCGCGCGGTGGTCAATCAGTTGGCCGAGTTACGGGATCACCGGTGGGGAGATGATCTGAACCCGGCCGAGCGGCAGTTGGTGCCGTCACCTGATGACTGGTGGCCCGCACGTCCGGCCGTCACAGCCTTGGCCCACACGTTGGCTGCGGCCGATCCGGAGTGCGGCGGACAGCTGTCGCGGAGTGTGCTCGGGGTCGTTGCGCCGGAGGTCTGGTCGCAGTCAGGAGCGGATACCGAGATCCCGGTTCGTGCCGCGCGTGCCAGGGACAGCTGGAATGCAGTCGCAGAGGCTCTGACTGCAGCGTCGCCCGCGCCGGCTCTGGTCCCCGTCGAAGGCTGGGACCAACAGCGTGTGACCCGGCTCCGCGCACTCGCAGACTTGGGGGTTCTGTCGCAACCGTTGGCCGACCGTGGTCTCTGCTCTGCGCTCGAACCTGGCTCGCCGGCGGCACAACGCCTACAGAACGCGGTATCTCAGCACGACTCCCTGCTCGCCGCTGAAACAGCCGCCTGGGAAGCTGCAGCCGGCTGGACAGAGCCCCTTGCGACTGCCGACGCGCGGCGGGCCCTGACTGTTGCCAAGAGCAAGGAAGGTGGGCTGCTGTCCTTCCTGAGCAGGGACTGGCGATCGGTGAAGGCACTCGTCGGCACCCGCTTCGACGCCTCCAGCCACGCCGTCAGAGCATCCGTGACGGAGACCCTGACCACCTTGGTCGCGGCCCACGAAGCCAGCGCGGCTGTTCGGCAGAGCGCTGAGCAGGCCGGTCGCGACTGGGGTGTGACCGACCTGGGCGACCTGGCCCGTCGTCTGACCCAGCTCGCCAAGGACCAGTCCCTCGCGCCTTGGCGAGCAGCGCTGGCCGCGGACCCGTCGGCTGAACTGGCTGCCGGCCTCGCCCGGGTGTCCGCTGCCTTGGACGCCGCGGAGGAGAGCTGCCGCGGGTTTCTGACTGACGATCTTTCCCGGCGCACGCTGGCAGGAGTTCGGGAGATCGTGGCGGGACTCGCCTCGGCGCGACACGTTCCGGCGATCCAGGCGCTCGGGCCGGCGATGCGTGACCTCGGTTCCGCGCCCGAGACGGTTCAGGCCGCAGTGCGGAAGCTGGCCGCGACACCGGATCAGCTCGAGTACGCCGTCTGCGCATTGCACTGGGAGCGCGCCCGGGCTGCTGCGCCGCTGCTGACGGAACTGACATCGGCCCGCCTCGACTCCGTGGTCGGCAAACTCAGTTCGGCGTACGACGAACTGACCACGCTCAACGCGGACGTGGTGGTCGCCGGGGTACGCCGGCAGTTCCTGACCGAGCTCGCGCACTCCGAACTGAGCGTCACCGGTATGTCGCCGGAGGACCGTGCCCGGAAGAAGACCTTCAGCACTGGCCGACGCGAACTGGAACACGAGTTCGGCAAGGTGATGCGCTACAAGTCGATCCGCGATCTCGCGTCCGGTGCGCCCGGTTCGGTGGTGTCGTTGTTGCGGCCGGTCTGGCTGATGAGTCCCTCGTCGGTGTCGGACACGTTGCCGCTGGACACAGCATCGAACACAGCATTCGACGTCGTCATCTACGACGAGGCGAGCCAGATCCCGATCGAGGAGGCGATCCCCGCGTTGCATCGGGCGCCGCAGGTGATCGTGGTGGGCGATCAGATGCAGTTGCCTCCGACGCAGTACTTCCGCGTTGCCGCGCCGACGGTCGATCCGGACCTGGATGAAGCCGAGCAGGTTGGTGTCGCATTGACGGACGACAGCTTCCTGGCCATCGGCGCGCTGCGGCTCGCCTCGACGATGCTGACCTGGCATTACCGCAGCCGGTCGGAGGCGCTGATCTCGTTCAGCAACGCCGCGTTCTACCAAGGCCGGCTGGCGACGATCCCGGACCGCCTGCCGGCCAGGCCCGGCCCACCCTGGACCGTGCGCGCGGGCGCCGCGGCGCCCGCTTCGAGCGACGATGCGGGGTCGAGTTTCGACTTGGGTTCGGGATCGGACTCGGGCTCGGGATCGGACACGGGCTCGGACACGGGCTCGGGCTCGGGCTCGGACTCGGGCTCGGGATCGGACTCGGGCTCGGGCTCGGACTCGGGATCGGGCTCGGGATCAGACTCGGGATCGGACTCGGGATCGGACTCGGGATCGGGATCGAGGGGTGGCTCGCAGGGCCTGGGTGAGGTGGCCGACGGGGTGCTGGCGGGCAGCATCACCTCGGTGCGGGTGGTGGACGGGGTCTACCTTCGGCGGACGAACCCGGCCGAGGCCGACTGGATCGCCGGACTGGTGCGGGAACTACTCAATCGCGAGACCGGCAAGAGCCTCGGCATCGTCGCGTTCTCCGAAGCACAGCAGGGCGAGATCGAACGAGCCCTGGACGAGCTTGCCCTGGCCGATCCCGGCTTCGGTGCCCGGTACGAGGCCGAGCTGCTCCGCACCCGTGACCACCAGGACGCCGGGCTGTTCGTGAAGAACCTGGAGAACGTCCAAGGCGACGAACGCGACATCATCATCATGAGTGTCTGCTACGCCGCCGGACCGGACGGCCGGATGCTGATGAACTTCGGCCCGATCAACACCGCGGGCGGCGAGAAGCGGCTGAACGTGATCTTCAGCCGCGCCCGCCAGCACATGGTGATCGTGTCCAGCATCGAGCCCGACGCGATCACCAACACCTACAACGACGGCGCCAACACGCTGCGCCGATTCCTCACGTACGCCGACGCGGTCTCGCGCGGCGACCTCCAAGCAGCCAAGGCCGCACTGGCGTCCTACCCAACCGCCCGCCGCCGATTCA
>JAWWOY010000631.1:0-6744 GCA_033851195.1 Kribbellaceae bacterium
GGCGGCGGGCCGTCGACTTCCGCGCCCGCGCCGGGGAAGACGTGCGGGTCGCCATATGTAGCAGGCTACCCCGACTACCACTCCGGCCACACGTGTCACACGCCGATCGTGCTGCCCCATCCGTCCCTCTAAGAAGGGAGCCTCACCGTTAGGCGCCGGTGACGCCGTCGACTTGTTCTCGGATCAGGTCGGCGTGGCCGCAGTGGCGCGCATATTCGCCGATCAGGTGGATGTAGATCATCCGTAGCGAGGACTCCTCGCCCTTGAAGGTGAAGCGCTCGTCGAGGGACCGGCCGGCCGCTGCCTTGTCCGAGAGACTCCACTCCTGCACCAGTTGTTCGTACTCCTGCTGCGCCCGCGAAGCGTCGATCAGCTCGAAGTCGGCATCCTTGCCCAGTTCCGGAGCGAAGAGCGGCTCCGCCGGATCGTCGCCCGCGAAGTGGATCCGGAACCAGATCCGCTCGACCTTGGTCAGATGCCGGATCAACCCGAGCAGCGACAGGTTCGACGGCGGCGTGGCTCGTTCGGCCAGCTGCTTCGCCGTCAGCCCGGCGCACTTGTGCAGCAAGGTCGTCCGGTAGAAGTCCAGGTATCCAGCCAGCAGCTCCCGCTCGGGCGCCACCAACGACCCCTCGGGCCTCTCGATCTCAGGTGCGGTCCACATCATCATCGGAGCATCCTCCCCCTCGGCACTGGCCCCTCGGCACTGGCCCCCTCATCCGGGCCCGCCGACCGCGTCGGATGTTAACTGAATAGCGACTGCAAGCGCTTCCAGTCGCCGCCTCGGAAACACGCCCGACATCGTGGCGATCGCCTCAGGCGCGGCTGACATTACGAGCAGAAATCCTCCGCGCAGCACTTCCCAATTGACTGCAAGCGCTTGTAGCATCTTGCAATCCGTTGCAGCAAGCGACGGCTGAAGCTGCGGAGTGAGGTCACATGAAAGTCCGGGCGCAGGTACTCAGGGATCGTCGATTCGACGATTGGCACCGCACTGTCGCGGGCCGCTGGTCGATCGAGGACCTGCGCGCCGACGCCCGGTACCGCGACGACTGGATCTCGTTCGACTGCCTGGCCTGGGACGCCGGGCGCGAACTGCTCTACCTGGGCCTGACCGCGATCAACACCGACATCTTCTGGACCTTCGACCCGCGCACCGGCGAATTCGAATCACTCGGGTTCGATCGCGTCAGCGATCGGTTCGACGCCAAGTTCCATCGGTCCCTCGAGCGTGACGAGGACGGCTCGTACCTGGTGGCGACGGCGATGCTGCACGACATGGACCAGCAACGCCGGGCCGCCGGCGGGAAACTGATGCGCTACCGGCCGGAAGAAGCCCGGTTCGACCTCCTCGACATCCCGGTTCCGGGGCAGTACATCCAGTCGATCCTGCTCGACAGTGCACGGCGACTCGTCTACGGATTCACCTATCCGGCTGAGTACATGTTCGTGCATGACCTGGCGTCCGGCCGGTCGCGCCGGCTCGCGTACCTCGGCAACGCCCGGATGATCTGCCAACCGCACAACGCGGTTCTCGACCGTCGTGGCCGGGTCTGGGGAACCTGGGGTGAGAACCGGGCGTTCGAGGACGACCTGGGATCCAGTCCCATCAAGTACTTCTGCTACGACCCCGAACAGGACGACTTCGAGTGGTTCGCCTACGGACCACCGAAGACGTGGTCGGCCGACACTGCCGCCGTCGACCACATGCTGCTGGCCGACGACGGTCTGATCTACGTGGGTACGACAGCTGGCGGTCTCAGTCGACTTGACCCTGAAACGGGTGCCACCGAGGCGCTCGGCAAGCCCTACGCCGGAAGGCGACTGGCCGGACTGGTGCAAGCCCGCGACGGCTTTCTCTACGGCGCCGGGAACGAAGGCGTCGATGCTCAGGGACGCGGTACTGCGCGGCTGTTCCGGTACGACGTCGCGAGCGGCCGGACCGACGACCTCGGGCCGATCGCCGACCCTGATCGCAACGACGGCGCCGTCAAGATCCACATGCTCGTCGAAGCCGAGGACGGTGTTCTCTACGCGGGCGAGAACGACAATCTCTGGCGCTCCTCCTATCTGTGGCGGTGCGAGATCGATGACTGAGATGATCGACGGACACCGGCACCTGGGTCACGGCGTCGACATGTCCGACGACCTCGACAGCATCCTCGCCGATATGGACTCCCACGGCGTCTCGCGGACGGTGCTGATTCCCACCGACCGCGAGATCGCCGTGCACAACCGGGCCGGCAACGACGCGGTCCTCGCCGCGGCAGCGGCACACCCGGACCGGCTGTTGCCGATGGCAACCGTCAACCCGTGGTTCGGCGAGCAGGCGGTCACCGAGCTGGGTCGGGCGGTCGGGAACGGCGCCGTCGGTCTCAAACTGCACCCCGCCCTGCAGGGTTTCGTGCTGTGCCATCCGATGGTTCACCCGGTGGTCGCCGAGTGCCAGGCACTCGGTGTCCCGGTCTACGTGCACACCGGTACGCCGCCGTACGCGCAACCATTGCAGCTCGTCGAGCTCGCCCGCACGTTCCCCGAGGTGACCTTCGTGATGGGTCACGCGGGCAGCACGGATCTCAAGGCGGACGCCCAGGTAGCGGCGGGGATGACGCCCAACGTCGTCGTCGAGACCTCGTGGAGCCTGCCCGCCCGGCTCAGACAACTCGTCGAGGCGTACGGCGCCGACCGGGTGATGTTCGGCTCCGATGCGCCGTTGAGTTACCTCGGGCTCGAACTCGCCAATCATCGCGCGGCCGAGCTGTCAGCTCCGGACGCAGCGGCCGTGCTGGGCGGAACGGCACGACGCCTCTTCGGTCGAAGCCGGCCAGGTCCGATGCCGGCCGCGCGGGAGTCGTGATGATCGTCGACACACATACCCATCTGCCGCCGGACTCGTTCTTCCCGGCGGACCTGGGACACGGTCCGGAGGGCTTCCTGGCCCTGTGCGACGCCCACGGTATCGACGTGGCCTGGGTCTTCACGACCGCGGGACTCAGCGATCCCGACCCGCACCACAACGATGTGGTGAGACAGTTCTGCGCAGCCGCGCCCGACCGGCTCGTTCCGTTCTGCACCGTCTTCCCGCACTTGCCCGGCGCGGTCGACGAACTGCACCGCGCCGTCGAGGAGGGTGGAGCGCGCGGGCTGAAGCTGCACCCCTGGCTGCAGGGCTTCTCGCCGCTCGATCCACGCATGGACGACCTCGGCAAAGCGCTCGAGGTGCTGGGGATTCCGGTCGTGTTCCACGACGGCACACCGCCCAACTCGTCACCGCTGCAGATCGCCTCCTTCGCCGAACGCCATCCGGGCGTTCCGGTGATCCTCGGGCACGGCGGCCTGCACGACCTGTGGGTCGAGGCCCAGGCGGCCTTGCAGCGAGTGGACAACCTTTGGGTCATCCCGTCCGGCATGCCCCCGTCAGGCCTGCGGCGGATGGTGGACCAGGTCGGCACCAGCCGGCTGCTCTTCGGGTCCGACGCCGGCTTCGGCGACCCGCACTGGCAAGCCTTCCAGCTCCGCAAGATCCGCGACCTGCGGCTCGGGCCGGAGGCGGAGCAAGCCGTCCTCGGCGGCAACGCCCAACCGCTCGTCTAGCACCAACCAGAGCCCGTGGGTGGCACCCCGCCTGCCCATGCCGGCTCGTTCCATGAGGCGGGACAACAAGAGCGAGGTTCGACATGAGAATTCCCAAGCGTGCAACGGCTGCCGTTGCAGCTCTCACCCTCGCCCTCGGCGCGTCGGCCTGTTCGGGGCCGGTGGCGGCGGGCGGTTCCGGTGGAAACACCGGCGGCAAGGTGAAGATCGTCTACTGGAGCATGTTCAGTACCGGCGAGCCGCTCCAGCAACTGATGCAGGCAGCCACCGACCGGTTCATGAAGGAGAACCCGGACATCACGGTCGAGATCAACTGGGCCGGCCGGGACGTCCTGACCAAGCTGCAGGGCGCACTGAACGCCGGCCAGCAGGTCGACATCGTCGACCACTCGAACGACCGCGTCCGTAGCGCCGTGGTGCTCACGCACCAGGCACTCAAGCTGGACTCCTACCTCCAGCAACCGGGGTACGGCGCCACCTCGGGCAAGTGGCTCGACCAGTTCACCCCAGGGTCGATCCAGGCGTTCGCCGAGAAGGACGGCGTATACGAGATTCCGCGTGACGTCTACGTCTCGGGTATCTGGTACAACACGCAAATGCTGTCCGATGCGGGTCTGAAGCCGCCGGTCACCGGCATGACCTGGGACCAGTTCACCCAGATGCTCCAGACGCTGAAGGCGAAGAACCCGGGAGTGTCACCGCTCGGCGCCGACGGCAGCATCGACTTCTACAACAACTGGTGGTTCAGCTACCTGGCGATCAGGTTGGCCGGCCTGGACGCGTTCCGGAAGGCGGCGTACGACAAGACCGGCGCGCTGTGGAAGCAGCCTGTCTTCCTTCAAGCGGCCAAGATGGTGCGCAGTCTGCAGGACGCCGGCTACTTCCAGAAGGGCTTCGAAGGCTCGGTGTACCCGGCCGCGCAGGCGCAGTGGGTGAACGGCAAGACCGGCATGATGCTGATGGGCGCCTGGTTGCCCAAGGAGGTCGAGGCTGAGGCCCCCAAGAACTTCAAGATGAACATGTTCGCCTTCCCGAACGTTGCCGGCGGCAAGGGCAATGACCTGGTCGAGTACTGGGCCAACGTCTACTCGGTGCTGAAGAGCTCGAAACACCCGGACGCGGCCGTCAAGTGGCTGAAGTACATGTCGTCGCCGAGTGGCGTCGGCGGTGACATGGCGAAGAACGGCTTCCCCACCGCCCTGAAGGGCGTACCGACCCCGGCCACACATCTCGCCCAGGCCGAGGTGCTGAAGCAGTACAAAATCATGGGCCAGCGCGGCGGTCTCAACGACGAGGCGCCGCAGTACATGACCGAGGTCTTCAACCGCTGCGACGACCGCTTCTTCCTGAGGCAGTCCAACCCGTCGGACTTCATCACGTGCCTGTCCGACGGCACGGCGAAGTACTGGTCGACCAACACCCCACCGGCCACTCGCTGACCGAGGAGCAGTCCGGGCCGGGCGACCCGGCCCGGACACTCCCCCATCGTCCGGCCCGGACACTCCCCCATCGTGGAGACGATTGTGAGACGTACAGGACGTAGCCATGTCGTGGTGCCGTTTCTGCTGCCGGCACTGGCGGTGTACACGGTGATCTTCGTGTATCCGGCGTTCGATGCCATCAGAGTGAGCCTGTTCCAGTGGAACGGCTTCACCACCAAAATGACCTACATCGGGTTCGGGAACTACCACCGCCTGCTGGCCGACCCGACCTTCTGGGACTCCTTGCGGAACACCGCCGTGATCACCATCGGCGGGGGCATCGGCATCTTCGGCCTCGCCTTCTTCTTCTCGGCGATCCTGCAACGGGAGATCCGCGGCAAGAAGTTCTTCCGGGCGATCATGTTCTTCCCCATCGTGCTGCCGGGCGTGGGCGTCGGGATGATCTGGCAGTTCGTCTACAACCGGTCGTGGGGCCCGCTCAGCGCCTTCCTGAACGCGGTAGGGCTGGAGTCGCTCGACCAGACGTGGCTGGGGCCGAATCTCATCATCCCCTCCCTCACGATCGCCGTGATCTGGACGTACATGGGGTTCTACCTGGTCATCCTGATGGCCGGCATCGACAAGATCCCGAAGAGCTACTTCGAGGCGGCGCGGATGGACGGCGCCTCGGAGTGGCGGACGTTCTGGCTCGTCACCCTCCCGATGACCTGGGACGTGCTGGTGGTCGCCATGGTGCTGTGGCTGATCTCCGCGATGAAGATCTTCGACCTCATCGTGGCGACCACCTTCCCCTCACCACCTCGGTCGGGCTTCACCATGACCATCTTCGTGTGGGAGCGGGCCGTGGGCGCGTACACACCGGTCTTCGAGCTCGGCTATGCCACCGCGATCGGAGTCGTGCTCCTCTTCTGCGTCGTCCTCGGCGTGGCAGTGCTGCGGCTCATCACTCGTCGGGAACGGATCGAGTACTGACATGGATTCAGCGACACAACTCTTCACGCCGGCGACGGACCGTGCCCACGAACCGAGGGCCCGTCGGTTCGCGCCGCGCCAAGTGATCGGCAACCTGCCGTACTACGCCGTCCTGACCCTGTGGGCGGCACTCACGATCTTCATCCTGCTGTGGTTGTTCAGCGGATCGCTCAAGAGCAACGTCGAGATCTTCGGGTCGCCCTGGGCGCTGCCTGCGGATCCGTTCGGCGCCGCGAGACAGAACTACAGCACCGCCTGGTCCACGGCCCACATGGGGATCTACTTCGTCAACAGCATCCTCGTCACTGTTGCGGCGGACCTGATCACGGTGGTGCTCTCCGCGCCGGCCGCCTATGTACTGTCCCGGATCCCGTTCCGCGGCAGCACGCTGATCAACTACTACTTCGTCGCCGGGATGGGATTGCCGTTCCAGCTGATCCTCGTGCCCCTGTACGTGCTGCTGGTCCGGATCGGGCTGATCGACACTCGCGCGGGCCTCACGTTGACCTACGTCGGGGTCTCGATTCCGTTCACAATCATCTTGTTGACAGGCTTCTTCCGCTCCCTTCCCTCGGAGCTGGAGGAGGCCGGCGCGGTGGACGGTTGCTCGGAGTTGGGCATCTTCTGGCGGATCATGATGCCGATCGCGACGCCGGGTCTCTTCACGGCCGGGATCTTCAACTTCGTGATGATCTGGCAGGAGTTCCTGCTCGCCCAGCTGCTGCTGAGCTCGGAT
>JAWWOY010000647.1:0-5625 GCA_033851195.1 Kribbellaceae bacterium
CCTGCCTGTGAACGCGGAACAGGGTGAGCAGATCGGCTGGCCGGAGCTCACCTCGGCCGTGGCGGACGCTTGGTCCAAGATCCCGGCGGACGAACGCGCCCGGGCCGTGATCTTCGCCGGGAATTACGGAGAAGCCGGCGCCATCGCCAAGTACGGGCCGGACCACGACCTGCCCGCGGCGTACTCGGGTCACATGTCCTTCGCCGACTGGAATCCGCCGGCCGACTCCCAGGACGGCCCGGTGCTACTGGTCGAGCAGGGGCGCAACGAACAGCACGAGAGCCACTTCAGCGACTGCCGCCAGGTCGGCAAGGTGGACAACGGGGTCGGCGTCGACAACGAGGAACAAGGCGCCGCCATCGTCCTCTGCTCCGGGACCACCCAGCCCTGGTCGTCCCTCTGGCCCAACCTCCGCCGTTACTACTGAGGACAGCCGTAGAGCCAAGCGTCATCGTCGTACGAGTAGGTCCTCTCGGCGTGGTGGTCCGCTCGATGAACCCGCGGCGTAGGTTGCTTGCATTGCCCGGCAGGTGAACAAGGTTGCCGCTCCTGTGCGCTTGCCGGGGCCAGTCTGCGCCGGATCGCACGTCCGAGCGATGAACTCGGAGCATGGAGCCCGCACCTTGCCCATCGGCGGCGCCGCGGACACCGGGCGCAGCCCCGAGGAGCGGACCAGGAATGTGCCCCGAGCCGCAGGCCGTGCTCGGGTGCGGGAGTTCGCGGAGTTCCGCTATTTCGACAGCCGCGATCTCCTCGGCTTCGTTGACGGCAGCGAGAACCCGACCGGCCCCGACGCTCAGCGACTTCGCCATGCATCTCGTGCAGGACGTCTCCGTGGGCTACCTGGACCACACCCCCACGACGGTCCGGCTGTATCTGCAGGAAGCCTTCGCTTTCCTTGACGCAACCAGTGAGGCCGCTGTTGCCCTGACCTCGAGTTCGTAACCTGCGATGGTCTCGACCGCCCGCGCCAGTTCCACGTCGACGGGACCGGCCAGGTCGGCCGGAGCCGGACGGCCGGATTAACCGGGTGGCGCGACGGTGGCGTCGGCTCGATTCGCGCGCCGTAGCGCGTCCGCCACGAAGCCGCTGGCCTTCAGTTCCTCGACGAAGGCCCGGAGGAACTCGACGGTATCGGGCGTGCGGGTCTTGGTCGTGCCCATCGCCTGCTTGATCTCCATGAACGGCGGCTCGATCAGGCGCAGCCCCTGGTGCGTGTTGACGAAATCGGTCATCGGCTGCCTGATGCCCGCTGCGACCTCCAGACCCTCGGCCCGGAACAGGTCGACCCCGTCGTCCCCGCGCACCACGCTCGCGTGCTGGAGGGTGCGGGAGAGGAACAGGTCGTAGGCGGATCCACTGTTCACGCCGATACGCACGCCTTCACGGTCGACGTCGGCCGCCTCGGTGATGGGCGAGTCCTGGGGCACGACGAACACAGCCTCGATGACGACGTACGGCGCGGTGAAGGCGATGTCCGCTGCCCGTGCCGGCTCGACGGCCAGGAAGCATATATCGGCTCGGCCCGTCGTCATCGCCTCGAACGACTTCCGCGCCGCATCGAAGCAGACGAGTTCGACCGGCACTCCCAATCGCGCGCCCAACTCACGCGCCAGGTCGACGGTCACGCCGGTCGGCGCCGTCGGCGTGCCCTGGGCCAGCACGGGATTGCCCAGATTGATCGAGGCCCGCAGAGTGCCTGCGGGCGCGAGATCTTCAGTGATGGCTGAAGGCACGATGCTCATGGAGACCAACCTAGTTCACCGCCTACGCCGCTTCCGTGTCGTCCGGGTGGACGCCCTCGCCGAGCGGGACTCAAGGCCGGGCGGCACGGTGCCGAAGCACGGGTGACCGCGCAGCCGGAAGGAAACCCGATGAACCGCCGTGCCCTGATCGCCGCCGCCCCGGCGGGTCTCCTGGTACTCCTCCTTCTCGCCGGCTGTGCGGGGGAGAAGGACACCGCAGGCTCGCCGGCCGCGACGACGGTCGCTGGGGGCAGCTCGCCGATCGCCGCGCCCGTGATCCCGCCCAGTCCCAGTCTCACACCGACCTCCACCGATCAGCCGGTCTCCACTCCGACGGTGCCAGCGCAGCCGAGGTCGGTTGGCGAGACGGCAACCGTCACCAACGTCGTCGACGGCGACACGATCGACGTTCGTACGACCGGCGGCGGGACGGAGCGGATCCGGGTGATCGGCATCGACACGCCCGAGCGAGGTGAGTGCAACTTCGGCCCGGCGACGTACAACATGAAGACACTGGTGGCCGGCCGGTCGGTCGTGCTGTCCTCGGCGGGGCCTGGTAAGGACACGACGGACAGGTACGGTCGCTGGCTCCGGTACGTCGACGTCAACGGTGTCGATGCCGGGCTCGGGCAGATCACTGCGGGACTTGCCGTCGCTCGCTACGACTCGCGAGACGGGTACGGCTGGCACTATCGCGAGGCCCGTTACATCGCCGCCCAGGCGGCAGCGACGCTGCGGAAGTGCGGCGTGCCCAGCACGTCAGAGCCCACCCGGACGCCGGCACCGCCGGGCGCAGGGGCGTTCGACTACGGCACCTGCCGAGCCGCGAAGGCCGCCGGAGCAGTTCCGTCGGGTGGCTACCGTGAAGGCCGCGACGTCGAGTACGGCTTCTATCGCGACGCCGACAACGACGGGCACGTGTGCGAATAGGCGCTGCACGCCTGACTGATCACCTCGGGCGTGCCTGTTCCCGACGTACAGCGCGTCACGGGCCATGAGCGGCCGACCACACCCTGCCGATCTCTGAAACGAGGAGAGCGGGGACCCGGCTGCTGCCGGGTTCCCGCTCTGACCTGCTGTGTCTTCCGGGTGGGCGATACTGGGTTCGAACCAGTGACCTCTTCGGTGTGAACGAAGCGCGCTACCACTGCGCCAATCGCCCGAATGTGTTGCGTAGTGCAGCGGTGCGGTGAAACCTTAGCGCATAGATCCGCGACGTACGAATCGGGCGGGGCTAGTCTTACTGCCAAGACGGAGACCCGTCGCGTTGGAGACATGACTGTGACTTTCTCGCACGACACCGAGCAGGCACTCGGCACCCTGGTCCGCCTCGTGAACACGCTGCCTGGGCCCAACAGCCAGGTGGACACGATGGAGACGCTCGAGGAACTGGAGAAACTCGTCCACGAGCGTGAGTTCAGCGCGGTCAGCAACCTGACGGACACCGACCTCGACGAGGTCCGGAGGCTGCGGCGACTGTTCTCCCCGCTCTTCACCACCGGCAACGACGCAGAGGCGGCGGGACTGATCAACTCGATCGTGGCCAGCGGCACCTCGACGCCACGGCTGACCAATCACGACGGGCATCCGTGGCACATCCACTACTCACGCGACGGCGCCACGCTGGCGTGCCGGATCACGGTGGAGTGTGGCATCGCGCTCGCCCAGGTCGTCGCCGCCGGTGAGCGGGAACGCCTGCGCCGGTGCGAGGCACCGGACTGCGACGACGCGCTGATCGACCTGTCCCGCAACCGTTCCAAGCGGTACTGCGACGCGCGCACCTGCGGCAACCGCTTGCACGTCGCCGCCTACCGCGAGCGCCGTAAGTCCGCCGGGGAGTAGCCCTACGGGTCGATGTCCTCGGCGGAGCGTTCGGCGAACACCTTCGCGACCGCCGCGGTGACCTCGCCCGGCGTCGCGAGAACGCGATCGTCCGCCCGGTGCACCGCCTGTACGTCGCGCGTCGTGGAGGTCAGGAAGATCTCGTCCGCCTCGGCAAGCCTCGCCAGCGGTACGTCCCGCTCGACCGCGCCGAACCAGGCCAGCACCAGGTTCCGGGTCACGCCTGCCAGCGCACCCGACTCCAGCGTCGGTGTGACCAGTTCGCCGTCGAACACGCAGAAGATGTTCGAGCCGGTGCCTTCGCAGAGATTGCCGACGGTGTTGGCGAAGATGGCCTCACTCCCGCCCCGCTCCTTGGCGTAGGCCAGCGCCAGCACGTTCTCGGCGTACGAGGTGGTCTTGAGACCGGCCACGGCGCTGCGCTCGTTCCGGACCCAAGGAACCGTGACGATCGCCGTCGCGGGCGCGGGGCGCTCGATCGCGTGCGACGCGACGAACAGCGTCGGGCCGGCGGTGCCGCGTTCGGACGACAGCGGCGACGGGCCGCCCGTGTAGGTGATCCGGAGTCGCCCGAAGGCGATGCCGGGGTCGGCCTTCACCACGGCGGCGATGGCCTCCTCGACCTGGGTCAAATCCGGCTCCGGCAAGCCGAGACCGGTCGCGGAGACGACGAGCCGCTCGAGGTGCTTGGTGACCGCGAACGGTTGCCCGTGGATGATCTTCAGCGTCTCGAAGACACCGTCTCCGGTAGTCAGCCCGTGGTCCAACGGCGAGACGCCGGCCGTCGCCGGGTCGTCTTGCAGAGCGCCGTTCAGCCAGATGATCATGAGTGCTCCCTTCAACCGGGATACCCTACGTTGTAGCGGTAGGTGGACCCCGTTTTTGCACTCGGTCTGAGATGGGCTAATGTTCTGTCTCGCGCCGAGGGGTACAAAACCCGGTCGCAACGCGGACGTAGCTCAGTTGGTAGAGCGCAACCTTGCCAAGGTTGAGGTCGCCGGTTCGAACCCGGTCGTCCGCTCGGAGAGGGGTCAGCAGGCCAGCTTTCTCAATGGTGGAGTGGCCGAGAGGCGAGGCAACGGCCTGCAAAGCCGTGTACACGGGTTCGAATCCCGTCTCCACCTCGAATCCCCTCTGCAAACCTGGGCGATTGGCGCAGCGGTAGCGCGCTTCCCTGACACGGAAGAGGTCACTGGTTCGATCCCAGTATCGCCCACCAGAGTCACTGCAGGTCAGAGGTCCCTCACGCTCAGTGAGGGGCCTCCGATGTTGCTGGAGCGGTGCCCCTCATCCCCCCAGTGCGTCCATGATTGCCGCTTCTACGGGGTAGGCGGCGCTCCGATCCGCGAGCGGGAACGGCTCTACTAGGTGGACGCCCGGCTGGGTGATGATCCTTGGACTGTTGCCGCGGTGAGGCCACGAGGCCGCATGAACCAGGAACGGGTGGCAGAGGTAAACATCACCTGCGGCGCCGGTGGCATGGCTGACCGGTCGATGGGCGCTTGCTTCTACCACCGGCGGACCCGCCGCGGCCATGTCGAGTCCCTCGTCGCCTGCTGGGGCCAGGACACGGGCTGCGTCGACGTGGGAGCCGACACGTATACGTGTCGGTGCGTCGTCGGGCCCAACATCGGTGAGGAGAAATAGCGCGAGTAGACCACGCTCGCGGCTCTGAATGTTCGTGCGCCAGTCGGTGCCTGTCCAGAAGCTGGTTTCGATGTGCCAGCCCGCGTCCTTCGGGTCGGAGGCATGAGGAAAGCGAACGGGAATCGTGCCGCCCATGCCTTCACGTTTCCACCATTTGTCCGGGCCGATGAGTTGGTCGTAGGCCTCCCATAAGGGGCTGGCCGTACCAGCTTCGACGAGTGGCCGACCCCTGTCGCCCCCATCTGGGCTGTCGATCCGCACGACAGGTGACGACCAGGATCCGGCGTTGTCGCGTGCGATACCTTGCGCTTCCAGTTCCTCCCAGATCACATTCACGCAGGCATCCACAACGGGGCGCGGTACGGCTCCGCGGACCGGTACAAAACCATCT
>JAWWOY010000651.1:0-6919 GCA_033851195.1 Kribbellaceae bacterium
GCGGAACCGGCGGACCGGGCTGCGGTCGGACTCGGCCGGCAGGAACGGATGGTCGCCGTGGATCGTCATGCCTCGAACGCTACGCCGACAACGGCTGGCCCGGACCGCCACCGATACACGGCTGCCACATCAGGGGTTAGGGATGGGCGGATTCAAGCGGTCAGTGCACCACGGATGGGAAGGCGCCGGAGAGTCCTGGTCGAGGGCAGTTCCACGCACCTCGTCCGCGCTCTGTGCACCGCTCAGCCGTTGACTCCGGATCGGGTTGGCTGAGCCGCGCACAAAGGTCGACCTCGTACGACGGCCCAGCTGCCCTCGGTGGCCGAGCTTGTCCGACGGCTCGCGGGCGGGCGTGATTCCACCCGGCCGCAGCCGGGCGATCCCGGCACCCGGCTGGTGAAGACCCACCGGCCCGGGGTGTCGGCCTGCCACTTCCCGTGTCGACGCGCCGGGCTATCACCGACTTCCCGTCTCGACAGGCCGTGGCAGCGCGACCTGCCGCCCGAACACGCCGTAGTTCGCGCATCAAACCGGCCAGTCGAGGCGGTAGGTCGAGCTTTCGCGGCACGTCGAGGCGGGAAGTGGGACGCCGAGGTGCCGGCCTGCCACTTCCCGTATTGACGCGCGGGACAGCCCCGACCCCGCTGGCCGACGCGCGGGACAGCCCCGACTTCCCGTACCGACGCGCGGCCTCCGTCGCTGACCAACCCTCACGAACCAGGACCCAGAACTCACGACGAACAGCAACAGACACATACACCGGCACGAGAACTCCGCGAGCTAAGTGGTGCACTCACCGCTTAGTGTCCCGTGAGGGCGGTCCCTTTACGGGACACTAGACCCCAAGGATGGCGCGACTATTTGTAGATCGGAGTCGATCTATATAGCGACTCCGATCTACAGATTCTCAGCCGTGCCGACGGGACTGGATCACCCGGAACCGGCTCGCGACGTACGCACCATCGGTGTACGTCGCGTTGGCGGCAGGGTTCGCACCGGTGCCGTGGAAGTCGCTGAACGCCGCCGACTGGTTCACGAAGACCTGGCCGGTGAGGTTCTCCGACAGCGCCACCCCGACATCCAGAGCCGCGTCCCGGACCTGGTCCAGCACCGACTCGTCGGTCGAGTAGACCCCGGCGGTCATCGCGCCACCTTCGCTGACGGTCTTGCGGAACAGCTCGACCGACTCCGACGTACCGGCGGTCCGGACCAGGAACGAGACCGGGCCGAAGCACTCCCGGCCGTAGACCTCGTCCGCCTTCGCGTCGATCGCGACCAGCAGCGGGGTGCGGACCACCGCATCCTGGTACGCCGGGTGCTGGATCGCGCGGGACTCGAGCACCACGTCGCCGTACTCGGGAGCCAGTTCGAGTCGGGTGATCACAGCCTGGTTGACGATGCCGCCGAGCAGTTCGACCGCGCGAGCGTCATCGCCGAGCAGCCTGCTGACCGCACCGGCGAGTCCGGCCCCGACCTCTTCGAAGGACTTGTGGCCCTCGTCCGTCTCGATCCCGTCGGCCGGGATGAACAAGTTCTGGGTCGTCGTGCACATCTGGCCGGAGTACAGCGACAGGGTGAAGGCGAGATTGCCGCAGAGCGCCTTGAACGAATCGGTCGAGTCGATCAGGACCGCGTTGACGCCGGCCTTCTCGGTGAAGACCTGGGCCTGGGTCGCGTTCTGCTCCAGCCACTCGCCGAAATCGTTGCCGCCGGTGAAGTCGATCAGCTTCACCTCGGGGCGCTGCGCCAGCGGCTTGGCCAGTGCGTCGCCGGGGCGCTCGGCGGCCAGCGTGACGAGGTTCGGGTCGAAGCCGGCCTCGGCCAGCACCTCACGGCACACCTCGACGGTGATCGCCAACGGCAGCACGGCGAGCGGGTGCGGCTTGACCACCACGGCATTTCCAGTGACCAGTGAGGCGAACAGGCCGGGCCAGGAGTTCCAGGTCGGGAAGGTGTTGCAGCCGATCACCAGGGCGACGCCGCGGCCGACGACGGTGAAGTCCTTCTCCAGCCGGATCGGGTCGCCCTTGGCCGGCTTCTCCCAGACCGCCGTGGCCGGGTAGCGGCTCATCTCCTCGTAGGCGTAGGCGATCGCCTCGAGCGCGCGGTCCAGCGCATGCGCGCCGCCTGCCTGGAACGCCATCACGAACGCCTGGCCAGTGGTGTGCTGCACCGCGTTCGCCAGTTCGAAGACGCGCTTGTGCAGCCGGGCGAGGATCTCCAGCCCGACCCCCACGCGGCCGTCGATTCCGCCCTTTCGCCAGTCAGCCAGGCCCTTTTGGGCAGCTGCCAGCAACTCATCCAGGCCGTCCTCGGTGGTCCGCGGGTACAGCACGTCCAGTTGGACGCCGTACGGGGACTGCTCGGTGCTGACCGTGCCGTTGGCCCCGGGCGTCTGGAGCCCGTACGTCGTACCGCGGTGGGCCTCGAAGGCGGCCTTGCCGTCCTCGGCGGCGGTCTCGCCGTACACGCGCGGGCTCGGCGACTCGGGAAAGGCGGAGTAGTAGCCACGGCTGCGAATCGCGGCGAGCGCTCCGTCGAGGCGTTCACGGTGGGCGGCCAGCCAGCCGGTGGCAGCCGCGGTCGGTGCGGAGATCATTGCGCGCTCCAGTCTTCGAGGTGACTCCCCCAGTGTCACACCTAGTGTGGATCCCATGACGGCGGCGAGCTTTGCCACCCTCACCCCCATCATCGGTCCCTTGTTACCCGGCGTGTCGGCATTCATCGGGCCCTTCTGACCAAGCAGGACAGCTGGAGGTAGCGATGACCGACCGGTTCTTGGGTGAGGCATGTCCTCCGGATCTGCTGGACGCGGGTGAGCGGCTGTCCGTCGACGAGCTCAGGGCGCGGCAACTGGAGAAGCTGCAGTCGACGGTGCGCACGGCGTACGAGAAAGTGCCGCACTATCACGCGGCGCTGGACAAGGCGGGATTCGCGCCGGGCGACCTGCGGGACCTGTCGGATCTGAGCCGGTTGCCGTTCACGACCAAGCAGAACCTGCGGGACAACTACCCGTTCGGCATGTTCGCCGTGCCGCGGGAACAGGTCGTCCGCGTGCACGCCTCCTCCGGTACGACGGGCCGCCCGACGGTGGTCGGGTACACCCGGGACGACATCGACACCTGGGCGAACCTGATGGCCAGGTCGATCCGGGCCGCGGGCGGCCGGGCCGGGGACGTCTGCCACATCGCCTACGGGTACGGCCTGTTCACCGGCGGCCTCGGCGCACACTACGGCGCGGAACGCCTCGGCTGCACCGTCGTACCGGTGTCGGGCGGGATGACGGAGCGACAGGTCGACCTGATCCGCGATTTCGGCGCGCAGATCGTGATGGTGACACCGTCGTACTTCCTTGCCATCCTCGACGAAATGGTTGCTCGTGACATCGACCCGCGGGACACCTCGTTGCGGGTCGGCATCTTCGGCGCCGAACCGTGGACCGAGCAGATGCGCGACGAGGTGGAGGGGCGCAGCGGGATGCATGCCGTCGACATCTACGGGCTGTCCGAAGTGATGGGCCCGGGCGTCGCGCAGGAGTGCGTCGAGACCAAGGACGGGCTTCACATCTGGGAGGACCACTTCTATCCCGAGATCATCGACCCGGTCACTGGCGAGGAACTGCCGGACGGTGAGATCGGCGAGCTGGTGTTCACCACGCTGACCAAGCAGGCCTTCCCGGTGCTGCGTTATCGCACCCGTGACCTGACCCGGTTGCTGCCGGGCACCGCGCGGCCGGGGCTGCGCCGGATGGAGAAGATCACCGGCCGTACCGACGACATGATGATCGTGCGCGGCGTGAACGTGTTCCCGACCCAGATCGAGGAGCAGATCCTCGCGGTCGAGGGCCTCACCCCGCACTACCTGTGCGTGCTGACCCGGCCGGGCCGGATGGACGAACTCACCGTCCAGGTCGAGGCCGGGCCGAACCTGGCCGACCACCGGGAGGCAGCGGCGGCCGAACTGTCCGGCCGGATCAAGGACCGCATCGGCATTACCGCAGCCGTCGAGATCCTCCACCCGCACGTCCTCGAACGCTCCCTGGGTAAAGCCAAACGCATCTCCGACCGCCGCTGACTCAGAGGCGACGGTGTCGCGCGAACGACTCAAGCGCAGGGAGGGAAACCGTACGACGTAATCGGCGGCGACCGGCAGCAGCAACCAGAACTGCCCGGCGGGCGGTCAGAACGCCAGATCCTGGAGGCGATCGACATAGACCCCGCAGACGAAAGGGCCTGGCTGGCGGCATTTGCGGAGAATGGCCGGCCAACGCTCCTCGAACCTCGCGACCTGATGCGCCTTGGTGAGGTTGGCGTTGGTCAAGCAGAACACCCTGAGCCCCGAAGCGGCCAGCGCGGCGCGCTCGAGCGGTCGTCGCCGAATGGCATCATCCTTGGTCAGCACGACGAGGCTCTCGCGGTCTGCCCAGCTGATCCACTCGGTGTCCTCCACCCGCCGTCGGCCGAAGATCTCGATCTTCGTCAGAGCCTCGCAGCCGAGCCGCCTCACCATGGCCGGAATCGCCAGCTCACCGTGGCCAACGTCGATGTAGAACCTAGGCAGCGCGGATGTGTGGGCGGACAAGCGCTTCGACTTCTGTGGTCTCGATGCCGAATTCGTCAGCGATCAACTGATAGGACTCGCCGGCACGAGCGAGATCCACAACGTCCTCAACCCTGACACCTGCTCGCTCGAGGATGGGTTGACCGAATGAGAAGCGTGGATCCACGATGACGTCCGCCCCCTGGTATGTCACCAGGCGGAGCCTGTTCGCGTAGTCGTCCGGCGCCCAGCCGATCGGCTCGAGTCCGAGTTCCACCACTCCAGCGAGGCCACCCTGGCTGTCGCGGATCCGTTCCCAGGATGGGTCGCGTCCCTCAGCCGTGATCTCCACAAGGAGGTCCCTACCGTCGTGCGCAAGCCGCCGCCAGGCCAGCGGATGGGGCCGCCCGGCATCGTTCCGCAGCTTGATCGCCGCCTCACGGATCGCCCGGAGCGACAAGCCCGCGATTCTCAACTGGCGGAGCATGTGCGTCTCGACCACGCTCGCGAAGGTGATGCTTGCCTCGCCCGGAGTGTGTGCCTCGGACGCCTGGAGCGCGCCGGTTCGCAGCCAGTAGGCGAGGGTCGACGAAGCAAGACCGAGATGGGTCGCGGTCTCGGCACGCGTGAAGATCGGCAAGTCGAACCGTGGATCCATGCCGCGCGTCCTTTCGCCGAAGTTGAAGCCGTGGTCAGGAACAGCATGCCATTTCGCACGCGCGCAGGTGAGCCGTTATCCACAGACGTGGAGTGAACGGTCAGCTGGGAAGGAGGAGTTTGGGGAGGACCAGTTCGACGCCGGCCCGGAGGTCGTCCAGAGCGTTGTCCTGGCCGGTCAGGAAACGGAGCAGCGCCTGCTGGAACATCCCGTCGAAGATCCCGTACGCCGTTGCCGCGGAGACCGTGATCGGCAGTTCGCTGAGCTCGCCGTACTTGCTGACGATGCGCCAGATCATCAGCTCGAGGGACTGGTCGATCTCGAGCACATCCGCGCGGAAGGATTCCTCGAAAAGGCCCTGGTTGCGCAGGTCGTACCAGAGCCGGTGCATGACGGCGTCCTCCTGGAGGGTCCCCGCGAGGCCGACGCCGAAGTTCACCTTCAGCTCTTCGGCGGTCTCCGCGGTGGCGACGATCTGGTCGTACCGGGTGACGCACTCGGCCTTGTACTGCTTGACGCAGTAGGTGATCAGCTCGACCTTGTCGCGGAAGTAGTAGTGCAGCACCCCGTGCGAGAACTCGGAGTTCTGCGCGATCTCGCGGAGGCTCGTACGGGCGTACCCGAGCTCGGACAGCGTCCGAAGCGCCGAGCTGGCAAGTTGCGAGCGACGCTCCGCGAACTTGTCCACCTGACGGCGTGAGATCCGGTCTGTCACCTCGGTCAAGATCAGGCCTCCCTCAAAGGCTGCGGAATCAGTTTATCCCGATCCGGCGAAAATCTTGACAGTTGTCCAAGGAAGTCTTGACGACTGTCAAGGGCATCGAACACGCTGTGTGTAGCCCCGGTCGCCGTACCTCATCGGTGATCGGGGCACCACCCGCCATCTCAAGGAGGAGATGTCCATGAGCGTGTACGACCTGACGGGACGGAAGGCGCTGGTGACAGGAGGCGCCCAAGGTCTCGGTGCCGGCATGGCCGAGGCCCTGGCGAGAGCCGGCGCGGCTGTGATGATCGGCGACCTGCAGGAAGACGTGGGCAAGGCGACCGCCGACACGCTCAGGGACGGCGGCGCGACCGCGGCGTTCGTACCACTGGACGTGACCGATGACGCCAGCTGGGAGGCGGCGATCACGACCACGATCAGCGAGCTCGGCGGCCTGGACATAGTCATCAACAACGCCGGCGTCGAACTCTCCGGCCTGGTCATCGATCTGGACCCCAAGGACGTCCGCCGGATGCTCGAGGTGAACGTGCTCGGTACGGCGCTGGGCCTGAAACACGCGTTCCGGGCGATGCGTCCCGAGGGCCCGGCCGGTACTGGTGGATCGGTCGTCAACATCTCCTCGGTCGCCGCAACGATTCCCTTCCCCGGCATCGCCGGCTACTCCGCAACCAAGGCAGCGGTGGACCGGCTCACCCGGGTGGCTGCGATGGAGGCCGGCAAGCTCGGCTACGGCGTACGGGTGAACTGCGTGTACCCGGGACTGGTGCCGACCGAGATGGGGATGAAGCTCGCCGCGGACATGGTGACGCTCGGGCTCTGGCCCAGCGCCGAGGCGGCCGTCGGTGACGTGATCGGTTTGACTCCGCTCGGCCGGCTCGGCGAGGTCGCGGACATGGCCGACGCGGTGGTCTTCCTGGCCTCCGACGCGGCCCGCTTCATCACCGGTGCAGGGCTGCCGGTCGACGGTGGAATGGGGATGTGAGATGAGCAAACCCGTC
>JAWWOY010000659.1:0-6164 GCA_033851195.1 Kribbellaceae bacterium
CGCAGCGCCAGGCCGAGCGCGACCAGCCGCTGCTGGGTGCCGTCGTGCAGGTCGCGCTCGATCCGGCGGCGGGCGTCGTCGGCGGACGCGACGATTCGGGCCCGGGAAGCGGTGAGCTGGGCGCGGCCGTCAGCGTTCGCGATCGCGGTGCCGACGAGCTCGGTGAAGCCGACCATGCGCTGTTCGGTGTCGGCCGGGAGATGCTCGCGCCGCGCTCCGACGGCGATCGCGCCCCATAGTCGCCCCTCGACGACGATCGGAGTCGCGACCCCCGACCGGACTCCCGCCGGATGGCCGGCGTCACCGTACGCGTTGGAAAAAGTCTGGTCGTAATCGTCCAGGCGAGCCGGGCGCCCGGTGCGCAAGACGACCGCCAGGGCCAGGGGTGGCTCCGGCTTCCAGCGGCTCCCAACCGGGATCTCATCGGGGTGCTCGCCCACGCGGGCGATGACGGTGGCCGCGCCGTCGGGATCGAGGCGGACGATGAGCATGGTCTCGGCCCCGAGGACGTGGCCGACCTCCTGCGCGACAGCCGTGAAGACCTTGGCCGGAGGCTGCCCGCGGGCGACCAGCGTGGCGACCCTCCGAAGCGCGGCCTGCTCGTCGGCGAGCCGGCCCAGTTCGTCGCGGCTTTCCTCGAGCTGGGCGTGGCCCTCGGCGTTGGCGATCGCGGTGCCGACCAGTTCGGTGAAGCCGGCCATGCGCTGTTCGGTGTCGGCCGGGAAACGCTCGCGCCGCGTTCCGACGGCGATCGCGCCCCATAGTCGCCCCTCGGCGACGATCGGCGCCGCGACCGCCGACCGGAGTCCCAGCTGGCGGAGGGCGTCACCGTACGGGTCGGAAACCTGACTGAAGTCGTCCAGGCGAGCCGGCCGCCCAGTGCGCAAGGCGACAGCCAAGGCCAAGGGCGGCTCTGGGTTCCAGTGGCTCCCCAACGGGAACTCGGCGGGGTGCACGCCGACGCGGGCGAGGATGGTGACCGCGCCGTCGGGATCGAGGCGGACGATGTTCGCGGCGTCGGCCCCGAGGACGTGGCCGACCTCCTGCGCGACGGCCGCGAACACTTCGTCCGGTGGCAGCCCGCGGGCGACCAGCGTAGCGACGCGGCGTAACGCGGCCTGTTCCTCAAGGAGCCGGCCGAGTTCCTCGCGGCGCTCGGCGCTCGCGGTAGCCAGGGCTTCGGCCTCACGGCGGCTGCCGGCCAGGCCCACAACCGAGCTCGCCGCGCCGGCGACGAGGAGGAACGCAACCAGCGCCACCAAATTGTTGGGGTGGCCCGTGGCGAAGTTGCCCGGGATGAAGTAGTGATCCAGCAGCACCGCGGCAGCGACAGCGGCGGCCAGCGCCGGGAGCAGCCCACCGATCAGTGCCACCACTACGACAGCGAGCAGGTAGAGCAGGGTCTGGCTGGGCAGGTTCAAGACGCCGCGAAGCTGGGACAAACCCAGGGTCAGCAGGGAGAGAACGACCAGTCCGGTCAGCGCCCCGGCGACCCTGCGCCGCGCGGAGAGCCCCGCTGACAGTGCAGGCTGCCGAAGTCGGTTCGCCGCTGACTTCGCAACTGGCGATGTATGCACGTCAAGGTCGCCTTTCCCGGCAGGCGGGTGGCGGTACCGCCGGTGCCTGGTCCCGTCAGCGACTGAGCGAGCCAGCCGGGACGGCTCGTGCCCAAGACGGGCGCGGCATGGGCGGTGTCCAGGCAACGCGACAGGAGCGTGTCGCCGACCACACCATGGTAATCGACTCGCCCACCCCGGAACTATCTTGCTACGATTAATCCGGCAGGTGTCGGATTAAGGTGTTCCGAGCTGACGTGTGATCTCTCGGGAGGGAGGTTCCTTATGACTGTGCCGCTACGCCGCGGGCCTGGCAGGCCACCGTCTGACGCGCCGGTGCCGCAGTTGGAGCAGATTCTGCAGCGCGGCCTCGAGGCGTTCGCCGAGTTGGGCTACGAGGCGGCGTCAGTGCGGCAACTCAATGCTCGCCTCGGCATGGGGCACACGTTCGTTCACGACCGGTACGGGTCCAAGGAGGCATTCTGGAAGGCCGTGGCGCAATCTGCCGTCGACCAGGTGACAACTGAAGTCCTGGCCGCACTCGAGGATGAGGCGAGCAGCGACGACCTCACCCGGTTGATCGCCAGCGTAGGGGCCTTCCATCAGGCCGCAGCACGCAATCCTCACTTCATCCGCCTCGTCGACTACGAGGCCGGTCGCGAATCACCTCGCCTGGCGTACCTCTACCAGCTGATGGCCCCGCTCAACGAGATTGCGCGGCCGCTGTTCGAGCGGCTCGTGCAGCAAGGGGAGATCAGAGACATCCCGTGGTACCTGTTCCACTTCGCGGTAACCAAGCCACTGGCCATGTACAGCCAGGAGCCTTTGGCACGGTTGTTCGGTCGCCCTGACGACGCCGATGATCACACACTGATGAGCACGCTGGTCCTGAACGGCCTGCGGCTATGAACAGTCGGGAGTTATCGATGTCCACCAGCCAACATTCCAAGAGAATTTCCACACTGTGGGCCATCACCACCGCCATCTCCCTCGGCCTCATCATCACGAGCTTCATTCCAGGGACTAGGACGCTCCTGATCCTTCTGCAGGTCGCCTTCGCGCTGCTGCACGGTGCCCGTCGCTACGGCTGGCGCGCTATCGGGGTCTTCATCGCGGCGGGCCTCGTCATCAGCAACATCCTGGAAAATCTCAGCATCCAGACCGGCTTCCCGTTCGGTCACTACCATTACACGGGCGGCGGAAAGATCTTCCAGGTGCCATGGTTCATCGGCCCGGCCTACCTCGCCACCGGCTATCTTGCCTGGGTCGTCGCCACCGTGTTGCTCGGCGACGTTCGCCGCAACTCGCCCTGGCTGACCACGATCGGCACCCCGGTCGTCGCGGCCTTCGCGATGACCGCCTGGGACCTGTCACTCGACCCGAGCGCCTCGACTATCCACCAAGCCTGGATCTGGCAGGACGGTGGCGGCTTCTTCGGCGTGCCACTGGGCAACTTCCTCGGCTGGACGTTCACCGTGTACCTCTTCGTGCAGGTCTTCGCCCTCTACCTGCGCAGCCGCGGTCCGCTGCCCACCGCCGAGCCAGACCGGGCGAGTGACCTGCAGGGTGTACTGCTCTACGGGTTGACGACGGTCTCCTTCTTCGTCACGTTCTTCACCGGCGAGCGCAAGGACGTCACCGACGCTGTCGGCAATACCTGGCGGACCGGTGACATCTACGAAGCGTCAGCCCTGGTCACCGTCTACGGCATGTTTTTCTTCGCCGTTCTGGCCCTGCTCCGCATCGCCCAACAGCGCACCGCGGCACCCGCGCCGACCACATCGGTCCAGGCAACGAAGCAGGCGGAGCCGGACGCGCTGCGCCCGTCCGCATAACGCTCAGTTGAGGAAGGCGGCCACGGCAGCGAGCGAAGCGGCCGGTTGGTCGATGTGAGCCATGTGGCCGGCTTCCTCGAGGATCGCCGTTGTGGCACTGGGGATCAGGGCCGCGACCTGATCCGCGAGCTCGACCGGGAAGGTCATGTCCTGCCGCCCTTGGAGCAGCAGCATCGGCAACCCGAGTGTTGCGAAACGTTCGACGGCATCGGGATACCTTTCGGGGTCGGCAGGATCCCGGACAGCCACGGCCCGTTCCAGTCGCCAGTGAAACGGACTTCCTCGAGCCTCTCCAGATAGCCCGGTAGAGCGTCAACGCGCCATACGTTGGTGGCGCGCTGGCAACCGCTGCTGCTCGGTTGAACTCAGCGCCGGTGAGGGTCTGGTCGTTGACGAGTTCTCTTTCCGCAGCCAGTCGAACGGCCCGCTCCGGCCAGCCGGCGAAGGCGTCGGGCGGCACCGGAAGAACGCTGCTGGACGCGACAAGGCCCGTGATACTGGTGAGCTCGCGTATTCAACTGTCGCCAGTTCCCTGAAAGACCCAGCCCATTGGTGACCGTGAGTGGTCTCCAGGGGCGTACCGGCCTCAGGTTCTCCGGCTTCGGCGGCCAGGCGGGTGGCGGTTTTGTCGTGGTAGCCGAGCGCCTCCGCGATGACGGGGGCGGGGCCGCGTAGTCCGGGAAGCGTTCGGGGCCCGTTCGGCGGCGAGCGGGCTTGCTTCGAGGTCGGTCCGGTAAACCTGGCGCAGCAAGAACAGCGCTGGAATCAGGGGTCGTGCCCGAACACTTGGCGCTTGTTCTCACGTCAGGGACTCTGAAGCCGATTCATCCCAGCACTACGAAGCCGACTCGGCAGGCGAGACGTAGGCGGCGGGACACCTTCTCTCTTGAGGAGTGGTCCGTGTCCGTGTCCGTGACCTGGCTGGTTGCCGTCTTCACCTCGGTGCTGGTTCTGCTGATCGCGTTCTGCGTCTTCGCCGCAGTCCTGCACCCTGACCCGGAGAAGGCCGCCCGTGCCCTCAAAGTCTTGCAGATGCTGCGTTCGATCCCGTTCATCCGTCAGTACGGGCGTAGTCCTGGTTGGGCCTGGCTTGGGCTAGGGCGTGTATCGAATGTGCTGGTCACAGCTCTGAGCTGGCGAAACATCGGCTCTGGCGGTGCCTAACATCCAACCACGGATCTCCGTCTTTCCCCTTGCTTCCCCGTCGTGTCAGGCACGGGCACGCGCCTCCAGCAGTGACATGCATACACTCACGGTGGCTCGCGCCGGTCAGTAGCTGCACCCCCAGCGCTGGCCCGTTGTAAGAGGCGTGCCGCGATTCCCCGTGAGTCCCCGCTCCGCCCTGTCCTGAGCTGGCACGCGAGTGGATCGCAAGCAGGCGTCAGAAGTAGGGCATCGACTCCACCCATCTGGCGCGCCAGGCGGGCGGAGTGAACGGATCCGCGAAGTACTGCGTCTCGTGGGCGACCTTGCCGTCGTGGAATTCCATTATGCTAATAGTGGAGGCCGGTTTCCCATCGTAGTCGATCACATATTCGGTGATCCAAAGATCTCCACTGCCGAGAATCCGCCGGATGGTGAAGGCGAGCTTGGCCGGGTGGTGTGAGCGCAGCGCCTGTAGATTGCGGCGGCCGTGAATGCGCTCACCCGACTGGGGATAGTCAGTGATGACGTCGTCGTGATAGATCTCGTGCTCGACGTCTTGGTCCCCGGCAGCAGACGCTGCCCAGTGCCGGTCCAGCGCCGCTCGAGTCTCCTGGTCTCCCATCGCGTTCCCTCCGATCACAGAAATATCGGACGAGATCCATTTCCGATGTCCCAGCCTCCTGCTAACTAATCAGCGTAACCCCGGCAGCGGGGGCCGACGCGTGCACTGTTGCGCCGTCTAGGGCGTCTATCGAATGTGCTGGTCACAGCCACTCGTTGATGGCCGCAACGAGGACGGTCCCCTCGTAGCTGCCCACCTTGGCTCGTCTCAGCGGCCAAGGGGCCACCGAGCATCACCGTCTCCAGTTCCTCGCGATGCTGGGCGACCTCGTGGTTGCTGGACGGGCGGTGGCCACAGGTTGGCAGCCCGGCGTCATCGCCGGCGGCCGGCCGAGCTTGACTCCACGCACCCTCGCGGCCGCCAGACCCTCGTGGGTGCTGTCAATGTTCGAAGTCGCCTGCACGGATGTCCAACCTCGTCTGCAATAGCCAGCGTCAGGTGATGTCGGGCGGTGGTTCTGGGACGGGCTGCTCGGCGAAGTGCCCGAGCCTTCAGCTGGCCGGCCGGTACGCCGGCGAGCCGGTGCCGGACCCGGCTGAGGTCGCGGCGTACGAGTGGGCGGAGTGGGCCACCTCGTAGTACGAACCGATCTATGCCTTGGTGCGTATTGCAGTTGACAAAGCGACGCTCGGGCCGCGCCCGCTGGGGTGGCCGGTTGCCGATCCCGATCGGCTCCCTACCGTGGCGCAGTTGGGAACCTCTGGGCAAGGTTGACAGCTAGGGCGACAAAACCTCGAGCCCTTTCCGGCGAGTTGAGGCAAGCTGAGGTCATGACCACGACTATCCGGACGGCGATCACTGACGCCGACTACGAGGCCTGGCGCGCGGTGCGGATCGCGGTACTGCCGTACGAGCGCTGCCCGACCGTCGCTGAGATTCGCGACCTCGCCCGCCCCGGCCGGCTGATGGTGCTGGCGGAGGTCGATGGCGAGGTGGTCGGCAGCGGACTGGCGGATCGCTCGGGCGACGGCGAGCGGGCGTCGCTGACGCCGCGCGTCCACCCTG
>JAWWOY010000664.1:0-2710 GCA_033851195.1 Kribbellaceae bacterium
ACCGACTGCCAACCAGGAAGGCCAGGCCGATGTTGCGGGAGCAGGAAGTCATCAAGGGATGTCCGACCGAGCTCTTGATCGGAGGCGAGTGGCGCGCGGCCGAAGGTGGCAAGACGCTCGGCGTCGAAGACCCCGCCACCGGTACGACGCTGTGCGAGGTGGCCGACGGTAGTCCGGCCGACGGCATGGCCGCGCTGGATGCCGCCGTCGCCGCCCAGGCCGAATGGGCCGCGACCGCACCACGAGAACGCAGTGGGATCCTGCGCCGGACCTACGAGCTGATGACCGAGCGGGCAGACGAGCTCGCGCTGCTGATGACGCTGGAGATGGGCAAGCCGATCGCGGAGTCGAAGGGCGAGGTCGCCTACGCGGCGGAGTTCTTCCGCTGGTTCGCCGAGGAGGCTGTCCGGATCGAAGGCGGCTACCAGGTCGCGCCGACCGGCAAGGGCCGGGTGCTGGTGATGCGCCAGCCGGTCGGGCCATGTCTGCTGATCACACCGTGGAACTTCCCGGCCGCGATGGGTGCGCGCAAGATCGGCCCGGCCGTTGCCGCGGGCTGCACGATGGTGATGAAGCCGGCCTCGCAGACACCGCTGTCGATGCTGAAGCAGGCCGAACTGATGGCCGAGGCGGGCCTGCCGCCCGGCGTGCTGAACGTGATCACCACCAGCGACTCCGGTGGGGTGATGGAGCCGCTGATCAAGGACGGCCGGGCTCGCAAGCTGTCGTTCACCGGCTCCACCGAGATTGGCCGAAGGTTGATCGAACAGGCCGCTGACAAGGTGCTGCGGACCAGCATGGAGCTCGGTGGCAACGCGCCGCTGATCGTGTTCGGCGATGCGGACCTGGACAAGGCCGTCGACGGCGCGATGCTGGCGAAGCTGCGCAACGGCGGCGAGGCCTGTACGGCGGCCAACCGGATGTACGTGCACTCGTCGGTGATGGAAGCCTTCGCCGCCAAGCTGACCGAGCGGATGTCGACAGTCAAGGTCGGACGGGGTACGGAGGAAGGCGTGGATCTGGGCCCGTTGATCGACGCGAAGCAGCGCGACAAGGTCAAGGACCTGGTCGAGGATGCTGTTGCCAAGGGCGCCAAAGTCCTGCTGGGCGGCAAAGTTGCCGACGGCAAGGGGTACTTCTACCCGCCGACCGTGCTCGCCGACGTGCCGGCAACCGCGCGAGTGCAGAAGGACGAGATCTTCGGCCCGGTGGCGCCGCTGACCTCCTTCGAAACCGAGGACGAGGTGGTGCGGATGGCGAACGACACCGAGTTCGGGCTCGTCTCCTACCTGTTCACCACGGACCTCAACCGGGCGTTGCGAGTGAGCGAGAAGCTCGAGACCGGCATGGTCGGCCTCAACCAGGGCATCGTCTCCAACCCGGCCGCGCCCTTCGGCGGCGTCAAGCAGTCCGGCCTCGGCCGCGAAGGCGGCACCGTCGGCATCCACGAATACCTGGAGGTCAAGTACATCGCCGTCGCCCTCGACTGAACCGGACGGCCACGCGCAGGCGCTCTTCGATCCGCGGGCCTTCTCACGCAAGCGGCTGCTCAAGTTGATGGACGACCACCTGGCGAGTGCTCAGCCCAACAGGTCGTTGACCGACCGCAGCACCGGTACGCCGAGGGGGCCGGACGGAGCCGGTGCACCCGTGACGTGGAAGGTGTGGCTCTCCCCGGCGGAGAGCGTGATCAGCCCGCTGTCGACCCGGGCGGCCGGCGCCAGCCGGTCCGGGAACAACGCCAGGTCCTTGACCAGAGCCTGCGCCGTCACGGTCACGTCGTACCCGTCGGTCGTCGCTGTCGTCTCCACTGCGAAGGCGTCCGCCGGAGCGGCCAGCCGCAGGGCCGTGTCCTCGACGAGGTACCAGTACGCCGTGCTGCCGTCAGCCGCGCGCACCTCGACGTACTCGGTCGCTGGATCGCCGGCGCCCGCGACCGAGGCGGGGAGTGCGATGCTCGTAGCCGAGCGGGCCGCGACCTCGAGGCCGAACGTCTCGCTGGCCAGCACTTGGCTCCCGGCGGAGGTGCTGCGCCGGGACACGGTGAGCTCGGTCGACCAGACCTTGTCGGTATCGTTGTGGGCGGCAACTACCGGCCCGCTCTCGCGCGGTTGGACGGTTAGCAACTGGTCGGCATAGACCCGGCGCAGCTCGAACCACAACGGCTTGCGCACGCCGTGTCCGTCAACTGCGGCCCACGAGACGACCGGCCAGTTGTCGTTCAACTGCCAGACGATGGCGCCGGTGTTCAACGGGAACAGGCTGCGGAAGTGCTCGATGCCGTAGGCAACAGCCCGGGCCTGGTTGAGCTGCGTTGCCCAGTGCCATTCGTCGATGTCGCGCCACTTCGGCAGGTGGTCGCCGAGGCCCCGCTCGAGCTTGAGGTTGCCTTCGTTCGCCTTCTGGTGCACCAGCATCTGCTCGCCGTACGGGTCCAGTGGGTCGTCGTGCACGACCGAGGTCAGTGTCGACCAGGCCGGCGGCCCCTGGAATCCGAACTCTGAAACGAAGCGCGGCTTGTACTTCCGGTATGTCGTGTAGTCCACCTGGTTCCAGACGTCCCAGATGTGCATGGTGCCGTTACGCTCGTCGTTCGGGTGGATGAAGTTGCTGTAGGAGAACGGGCTACCGGGCGAGTACGGCGTCCGCGGGTCCAGTTCGGCGACGATGCCCGGCAGCAGGTCGAAGTAGTATTCCTCGCCCCAGGTGC
>JAWWOY010000678.1:0-4579 GCA_033851195.1 Kribbellaceae bacterium
GGCGGTCGTACGGGAGGCCGGTGATGATGGTGAAGCGGGGACCGCAGTTGGTGCAGGTGATGAACGGGTGGTGATAGCGCCGGTCGGCGGGATCCCCGAACTCGGCCACGCAGTCGTTGCAGGTGGCGACGTCCGGCGAGACCAGAGTGCGGCCGGATCCCGCGGCCGAGTCGAGGATGACGAATTCGGTGCCGCCCCGCACCCGCAGCTCCGCAGTACTGACCTTCTCCACCACGGCCAGCGGCGGGGCTTCCGATCCGATCCGCGCGGCGAAGGCAGCGACGGCCGACCGCGGGCCTTCCACTTCGGCGATGACGCCGGCGGAGGTGTTGGCGACCTGCCCGGACAGGCCGAGTTCGCGGGCCAGCGCATAGGCGAACGGACGGAAGCCGACGCCCTGTACGACCCCGGTCACGGTGACACGGGAGCGGATGCGCGAAATCCGATCGGTCGTGGCTATCACCCCCAGCGCACCAGGATTTTAAAAGTTGAATATCGAAGGGACCGCGTGCAATCGCGAATTCGGGCATTGACGGACTTAATTCGGAGCGTAGACCTGCCGACGCCCGCACGCCAGGGTCAGGATTTCCCGGACGGATTCAGGAACCGAAAAAGAGTGCACCTGGAAGCCGGTGTGTCAGGCAGGGCACGGCAGCCGGGGCAGTTTGCTTCGGTGCTCAACGGTATGCCGTCCCGCACGCCTGCGTCGATGACCCGGGAATGTCGCCGAATCGCGGAATGCCGGATTTCCCGAACCGGCCATCAATTCCTGACACATCGGATCAATTGCACTCGTTGGGGGTGGCTTCTCGCGGGGTGCGACGGACCGGACGCGAGGTTCACTGCCTGCCGGCCGCGGCCCGAAGGCCGGCGTTGGTCCGGCTCAGCTGGTCGGCGCTGCGGGCCTCCAGTTCCGCGACCTGCCGTGACCCGAGCACGTCGCAAACCCAGCCCCAATGCAGCGCCACCTGATCGCCCTCCGCTACCGGCTGTAGTTGATCGCCGCGGGGCGCCGAGAGCAGCGGAGAACTCCCGTCGACCGACCAGGCAGCAATCTCCTCACGCGGCGAGCCGAGCTCGAGCAGACCCTGGCGGACGACCAGTGGCCGGGATCGAACCCGTACTCTTTCCCCCTCGACCGCGACGACCTCTCCCCACCGGATCCGGCACTGCTCCAGTACCGACAGCGCAACACCGTGGCCCGGGTCACGGCTGAGCAGCCCGACCCAGGGGTAGACGGCGAAGACGTGGAAGCTGTGGTGCGGTCTCCCCGGCACCCAGCTCGCACCGACCTGGCCGCCGAAGCGATCCTGCAGCTGGGCCACCGCTGACTCCGGGTCGACGTCGTCCAGCAGTTCGTTGCCGATCCAGTACGCCTCGACAACGCGAATATCCAGTGGGTCCGCTATCTGCGCCGCGGCAGCGATGATCTGGAGATACGGCCAGGCGCCCTCGAACTGCCGGGCGTGGCCGGCGATCTGCAGCTCGGCCGTGGGCGAGCCACGGCGTAGCAGCACCGATGCGTCATCCGGACCGCAATAGCCCAACTGGTTCGGCGGATACGCATACCGCGCGAACAGCTCCGCTCCCGAAACGGCCATTTCAGCTTAGCCCTGGCTGCTGCTCACCGTTCGAAAGGTCGGCGGAACGCGGGCGGCCCATCAGCTCGAGACCGGCCAGCGCCCGTTCAGCGCCGTCGGAATCGATGCGCTCGAGCGCGAAGCCCATGTGGATGAGCACCCAGTCCCCGGGGCTGAGCCGGGCCTGGTCATCGTCGTCGAGCATCCCGAGGTTGATCCGCCGGTGAATACCGACGACGTCGACCAGTGCAAGCTGGCCGCCGTAGCCCTCGACCTTCTCCACTACTTGTCCAGGAATCCCCAGGCACATGGTCAGACACCTGACCCATGGCGGGCGGCCGGTGCCACACCGAGTGGACCGTCGACGAGTTTCCTCAGCAACTCGGCGACGATGCTGACTCCCTCGTCCACGGCCGACGCCACTGGATCGCTGAGCCCCATGCCCTCCGACACGTCCGCCGGCACGCAGCCGACCACGTACGTCGGCGGCAGTTCACCACCCATCGATCCAAGACTGGCCAGCACCGACACCGGTTGCATGCCGTGGGCATCGAACTCCGCCTGCCCCAGATCGGCCTGTCCCACCTCCAGCACCGTGATGCTGCCCGGGTCGCCTTGCACTCCTACGGCATCACCCGGCACGGCATCACGCGGCTCAGGATCGCCCGGAAGCGCGTCAATCAGTACGAGCGCATCGACGCCGTCCAGCAGGTCGTACGTCAGATGCATGCCGCGGATGCCGTAGTCGACGACGCGCACACCATCGGGCAACGGCTCGGCGGAAGACAGCATCGCAGTCGCGACAGCGGGACCGAACCCGTCATCGCGGAAGAAGATGTTGCCGATGCCGGCGACCAGAACGCGGGTCCTCATCTCAGGCGTGGTCCTCTCCTCTGGGCGTGCCGGGCGTGTGTGCGGGACCGGTGGTCGCTTCCGGCGACTCGCCGTCTGGTGTCTCCTCCGCCGGCTGCTCGTCGGCGGGCGAGGCGGTGCTGCCCCGCTCGGTGTCCGCCGGGTCGGGCGCCTTCATCTCGTCGTCGCTGACCGGTGCGGTCGCACCTGCGGTCCGCGCCCCGTCCTTCTTGGTCGACTGCTCTGCGTCGGCCTCGGTCTTGCGGCCCTCGTACGGCGGGACCGGAGGCCTGCTGTCATCGCCTGTTGTCATCGGGAATCTCCTTCCTCGGCTAGTGGCGGGTCGGGCTACTCGGGTTGCAGGTAGGGCGCCTCGTCGTCGGCGTCCTGAGGTGCCACCGTGGTTACGTCCTCCTCGTCGGAAGATCCGGCCGGCCGGTCCGCCGGTCCGCCCGAGGGCTTGTCGGAGCCGGTGTCACGAGAGCCTGGGGCGCCTCGCTCGTCCTGTGGTTCCTCGTCGAACTGCTCGCCAGGTACGTCGGTCATGGTTCCTCCTGCGGGTCGGCGCCGCTCACATACGACGCATCTTCAGATAGCGCTGGATATCGGGGATCGAGCGCACACCGACCACAGCAGCGCAGACGGCAAGCACGCCGACGAGGGAAACGGCGACAATTCCTACAGCCCTCATGGTTGTATCTCCTCTCGATTGGCAGCACCCGTCGACGGCGACAGCTGCGGGGGCAGCGGCTCGAGCTCGTCAGGGGCGAAGTACAGGTAACGGCCGTACCAGTCATGCAGGTCGGCTGCGGGGTCGTCGACCAGGATCACGGCCACGTGTGTCTCGCCGTCGACATCGGAGTGCACGGCGGCCACCCTGGCGATCTTTCCGGCGAAGAACAGGTCCTGTGCGTCAGCACGCCGGGACGGATTCACCCGGACGATGCTGCCGGCGGATATCCGGACGCCGTTGATCACGACCTCATCGGTCTGCGGCGACACCTGGGCGTCGACGGCGGGGTCCCACCACGGAACCTCGCCGTCGAAGCCGAACGACCTGGTCAGGTCGACATCGGCGGTCGCGTGGGGGTCCCGAAGTACGCCGTGCAGTTGCTGCATCGCCTCCGGGGACATTGCATCGCAGCGGTCGATGATCTCCGCCGCCCTGGGGTCTGTCGCCCGCGCGGCCGCCTTCTCCTCGTCGGTGAGCGTCATCACCCGCAGGGTCAGGATCTCGTCGATCTCGGTGGAGTCGAAGAGAGCACCTGTGCTTTGCGGAGCCAGCTCGGGGTGGTCATAGAGAATGATCGGCGACACCAGCAGCAGCGTCTGATCGCCTTCCGGCCCCCCAAGCACCGGCCAGCACCGATGCTGCTCGCAACCGGCCACCACCTCCGCAGCCTCGACAGGGGGATCGGTCATGGACACGAACTCGCCGTGCTCGACAACCAGCAGCAAGTGGGCGCCGATGAAGGACGCGGCAATCGCGGCTTCCTTGTCGATGGCTACGCCGGCCGCGGTGTTCTCGACGCGAACCGACAGCCGGGTGAGTTCCGGGGTCACAGCGGCGGCGCCGACGCTCAGCTCGGCGTGCAGCGAACGACGGCTGCGGACCAGGCGTCCGGCCTCTGCGCCCATGTTGTCCGGGACCGACTCGACCTCCTCGCCGCCAGGCACCACCACCTGCTCGACGTGTGTAGTCGTCAGCTCGTGAAGCGGCCACGAGCCAGCGAGCAGCTCGCGATCCACGGCTTCGTCCCAGGTCAACCAGCGGTGTCCACCGGACGCCAGTTCGGCGACCTCTTCGAAAGTCCCTGTCTCCCCGAGCCGCTGGGCGGAACGCTTCTGCAACTGCAGGAACCGCAGGTGCACGGTCACGACCGGGTCCACTGCGCGGTCGAGCGGGCGGACCGCGACCTGCGTGGCCAAGGTGGAGTCCTCGCCACAACCGGCCTCTGCCGCGCCGGGCGGTCCGAGCACTCCGAACTGCCACCGCGACTGGTTCTTACCGGAGCTCGCGCGGTACGGGTATAGCAGATAGCCCTCGTACAAGACGGCGTCGGCCACGCCCCGGGCGTGCTCGAGGGTCATGGCAGCGACCGATCCATCTCGGTAAGAAGCGTGCCCAGCGTCTCGTCCCACGTCGT
>JAWWOY010000687.1:0-2520 GCA_033851195.1 Kribbellaceae bacterium
TCGGCGATCTCGACCGCCGCCCGGGCGATGTCGTCGGTGCTCAGTGAAGGCTTCGGCCCGCGTCGGCCGGTGTCCCGCAGGCCCCACAGCAACGCCACGTCGGCCGGCAGGTCTGGCTGCTCGCTCATCTCCACTCCGTCAGTCTAGAAACCGATACTGCGTAGCTGCTACGCTATTTAGCGTACCTAATACGCAGTGGAGGGGCGGAGATGATCGTCGAGGCAGTCGGGCTAAGGAAGTCGTTCGGGCCGACCGTGGTGCTGGCAGGGGTGGACCTGCAGGTCCCGGAGGGATCGGTCCTCGCCCTGCTCGGGCCGAACGGGGCCGGTAAGACCACCATCGTGCGCATCCTGACCACGCTCGCCCGCCCGGACGCCGGCCACGCGAGAATCGCCGGGTACGACATCGTCCGGGAGTCCACCAAGGTCCGCGGGGTGATCAGCCTGACCGGGCAGTACGCAGCGGTCGACGACAACCAGACCGGCCGCGAGAACCTCGACATGGTCGGCCGGCTGATGCATCTCGGCCGTTCGGCTGCTCGCAAGCGGGCACTGGAACTGCTGGAGCAGTTCGGTCTGGTCGACGCGATGGACCGGCGGGTCAAGACCTACTCGGGCGGGATGAGCCGGCGGCTCGATCTGGCCATGAGCCTGGTCGCGCGGCCGCGGGTGATCTTCCTGGACGAGCCGACCACGGGGCTCGACCCGTCCAGCCGGATGACCATGTGGGAAGCGATCGCCGAGCTCGTCCGGGACGGCACCACGATCCTGCTGACCACGCAGCACCTGGAGGAGGCGGACCGCCTCGCGGACCGGATAGTGCTGCTGGACAAGGGCCGCGTCACTGCCTCGGGTACGGCGGACCTGTTGAAGGCCCAGATCGGCGGCGAACGCCTCGACCTGTTCTTCGACGACGAGTCCGATTCCACGACGGCGGCCGGGGTCGTCGGCGGTCTGGTGGACGGGCGCGCGCTGCGCCTCCCGTCCGACGGAACCGCCCGCCACCTGCACCGCGTGCTGGACCAACTCCGGGACGCCGGTCTCCATCCGGGCCGGGTCTCCTCACACCGCCCGACGCTCGACGACGTCTTCCTGACCTTGACCGCCTAGGAGCGCTAAGAATGACTCTCGCACCAGCCCACGGAGGTTTCGGCCCCGCTGCCAGCGATGCGCTCACCATGATCGAACGCAGCATCCGGCTCAGCCGCCGCAACGTCGACACCTTGATCGTTTCGATCGTGCTCCCGTTGCTGATGATGGCGCTGTTCGTCTACGTCTTCGGCGGCGCGATCGACACCGGGACCGAATACATCAATTACGTCGTGCCCGGCATCCTGCTGCTCAGCACTGGCTACGGAGCGGCGAACACAGCGATGGCCGTCGCGGACGACATGACCAGTGGCATGATCGACCGGCTGCGCTCGCTCCCGATCCGAAGTTCGGCCGTGCTGACCGGCCACGTCACGGCTAGCGTGGCGCGGAACGCGGTCTCCACCACGGTGGTGGTGCTGGCCTCGCTGGCGATGGGCTTTCGTCCGAACGCCGATCTCACCGACTGGCTGGCCGCGATCGGGCTCCTGCTGCTCTATGTGCTGGCCCTGTCCTGGCTGGCCGCCGGCCTCGGAGTGATCGCCAAGTCAGTCGAGTCGGCGAGCGCGATGAGCTTCTTCATGCTGTTCCTGCCCTACCTGAGCAGCGCGTTCGTGCAGACCCAGACAATGCCGAGGTTCCTGCGGCCGATCAGTGAACACCAGCCGATCACGCCGGTGATCGAAGCGGTCCGCAGCTTCCTGACCGGTACGCCGCTCGGCGGCAGTGGCTGGGTCGCGCTGGCCTGGTGCTGCGGCCTCCTGCTCGGGTCGTTCGCTCTTTCCGCCGCGCTGTACCGGCGCCGGACGAGACGTTGAGCGGACAGAGTTCGCGAGACGCGCCGCGCCGGTTCGGACCTGACCCCGGCGTCGGGATAGGTTCGAGTTCCCCCCCACGTGTGGTGGTCCCACTCCCCCCGGGACCCACACGGGCGAATGCCCCGATCCATGGATCGGGGCATTCGTTTTTGTCTCGACTTCCGCTCTCGACGGTTAGGCGTCGACGGCGCGGTAGGCGGCCGGCGTACCGGGAGCGACCATTCCAGCTGATGACCCGGGAGCCGCGACGGTCCACCCTCAACGAGCCCGGTCTCGGCCGCCAACCAGCAGCGCTGTCCCGGCGTGCGACACGAGGCTCTTGCCATCCGCGGACACCTTGAACCGACGTGCCGACTTGCTACGCTTCCCGACAGCGCCTTCCTGCTCGGGATTATTCGGACCTTCGACAAGCCCAAATTCTTTTACAGACAAGGCGCTTTCGCCTACCTACCCCACGCGTCGCACCAATTTCCGTGAAACGCGCAGGCTAGTGCGACGCGGCCTGAATCGCTGCGTTCGCCTGGTCATCCGCCTGTTTGGCAGCCGCCGCAACTGTCTCGTGACCGAGGAACATCTCGTTGAATACGTTTGAGACCTTCTGGTCGGCCGCCGTG
>JAWWOY010000699.1:0-6642 GCA_033851195.1 Kribbellaceae bacterium
GTCACAACGTTCCACCAGGCCGAGCCGAAGCCGAGCACGATCGCCGCGATCGCCACCGGCACGATCGAGCTCAGCAGACCGAAGCAGATCACCGCGACACTGGAGACCAACATCGCGGTGATCACGCTCGCGAAGATCGGCACCACCTTCGACAACCGAGGTGCGAGCACTGCCCCACCGATCCCGCCGACCGCGTAGATCGCAACCAGCCAACCGAAGCCGGCTTCGGGCAACTCCAGGACTTCCAGCACGTAGAGCACCAGGATCGCGACGATGCCGGCGCCGACGGCGTTCACGACCAACAGCAGCAGGCATAAGGATCGCAGCAACTTGTGCTGCCACAGATAGCTCATGCCTTCCTTCAGTTCGCGCCAGAGATGTCGATCAACCAACCGTTCCGGGGCCGGTGTGGCGCGGCGCATCGACCAGACCAGCACCGCGGCGACTGCGAAGGAGATCGCGTCGATCAGCAGTGGAAGGCCGTGGTGCAGGACGAAGAGCGCGGCGCCGAGCGGCGGCCCGATCAGGTTCGCGAGCAGGATCAACGACACCTGGTGGTAGCCGTTGGCGCGTTCGAGCGACTCCCCTGCCACTAAGTCGGGCAGCACTGCCGAGGAGGCGTTGTCAAAGAACGGCGCGAGCAGGCCGAGCCCGAATCCGACCACCAGCAACAGCGGGATCGTCTGCAGGTCCGCCAGCACCAAGGCGGCGAAGATCCCGGCGATCAGTGCGCGGGAGGCGTCGACGATCCACATCGTCGAGGTGCGGCGCCAGCGGTCGACCATCACCCCGGACACCAGGCCGAGCAACAGCCAGCCGGCTCCGGCGACTGCTTCGCTCAGCGACACGATGCGCGGATCGCGGGTGATCGACGCGGCCAGCAGCGGCAAGGCTCCGAAGGTGATGCCGTCGCCGATGAACGACACGGAGGCGGCGATCCAGACGGTCCAGTACGGGCGGCCGAGTGAGGCGGAGCCCCGGCTCATGAGGCGATGACCAGCTCGCATCCGGTGTCGCGCATCGCCTTACGGGCCTGGTTCGAAAGGCCGGCGTCGGTGACCACCAGGTCGAGGTCGCCCCAGCCGGCGAACGTGCTCAGCCCCACCGTGCCCCACTTGGTGTGGTCCGCCACCAGCACCACCTCGCGGCTCGCGGCGATGAAGGCCCGGTTGGTCTCGGCCTCCATCAGGTTCGGGGTGCTCAGGCCGTGCTCGGCATCGACGCCGTGCGCGCCGAGGAACAGCATGTCCAGGTGCAGCGACTGCAGAGCGGCCGTGGCGATCGGGCCGACCAGCGCGTCGGACGGGGTCCGGATACCACCGATCAGTACGACGGTCCGGTCGGACCGGCCGTTGCCGTGGAACACGTCCGCGATCCGTGCCGAGTTGGTGACCACCGTCAGGTTCTCGACCCGGAGCAGTTGCCGCGCCAGTGCGTAAGTCGTCGTACCGGCGCCGATGCCGATCGCGCTGTCGGGCTGGACCCGGCTGGCGGCCTCGGCGGCGATCGCCTGCTTCGCGGCCGATTCCTGGGTCAGCTTGGCGTCGAAGCCGGGCTCGTGCGCGCTGCGCAGGCCGACCGAGGTGGCGCCGCCGTGCACCTTGTGTAGCAGCCCGCTGGAGTCGAGGGCGTCCAGGTCGCGCCGGATGGTCATGTCGGAGACGCCGAACCGGTCCACCAGCTCGGCCACCGTGATCGCGCCCCTGCTGTTGACCTCGGCAACGATGGTGGCCTGGCGCTGGGCGGCGAGCTGACCGCCCCGGGCCCGGGGCGGTTCGGCACTCGGTCCGGTCGCGTTCACAGCAGACAGCCTAATTGCTCAGGTTCCCGGCCGCAGGCGATTAGGGTCCTGAGTCGGGAGCTAGCGGGACGACGTGCCCCGGCGGGTCCACCAGCGCACGAAGCTCACCAAGGGCTCACAGCCGACTCACAGGCCGCCTGCAGGGACCTCACAAGAACGGCTGGCACTGTCTGTGTAGTTGCCCAAATGAGAGGAGCGCCATCATGAACGAATACGACCCGACAAGCCCCCACGAGACCCTTCCCGCTGGCCCCGTTTCGAGCGTGACGTCAGGTCCGCCGGTTGCTGGAAGTTCAGGCGCCGCCGGCGCTGCACCGCCACCCCCGCCAGGCTCGGCAACCATGGCCGAGCAGGTACGCCGGCCACGGGTACGGCCAAAGCTGTCGAACAGTAAAAGTAGACGGCTCTCGGCCGCTGCGCTGGTGTTTGCGGTGATCGGACTTTCCGCCGGTTGCGCCTCGTCCCCCTCGGCAACAGGCACGTCCGCGACAGGCACATCCCCGTCGGCAACAGCCACGTCACCCTCGGCAACAGCCTCGTCCCCCTCGGCGACACCAGGGCGCCCCGGGCGCCCCGGAGGCCCCGGGCCCGGCGGCGGCGCTGGCGGCGGTGGATCCAACGCTCGGTCTGGGCCGGCCACCGGGGGAGCAGTCGGCACCGTCGGCAGCGTGTCCACGTCGAGCTTCACATTGTCGACGCCAACGGGTCAGAACGTGACCGTCAAAGAGGCGTCCGCTACGAAGTACCAGAAGGGGACGAGCTCGACCTCGGCGAGTGCGCTGGCAAAAGGCGACAGTGTCCTCGTACTTGGAATGACCGACGGAAAGTCCATCACGGCCACGCAGGTCACCGTGAACCCGACTAGCAGCGGATCTACGACTTACACGGCGTCAAAGGTGGCGCCCTTCACGCGCGGTGCACCGGCCACGGCAAAGCAGGACGGTCAGATCCCGGCGAACTACACTGAGGGCTCGGGCACGATCGTCAGCGGAACGACAGCGAACAAGTCGACGGAAGCTGCGCTGGCCGCCTATCCCGGGGGCGTCGTCGACCGTGTTGTGAAGCTGAGCAACGGCGAGTACGAGACCCACAACATCGGCGTCGCATGGCCCCACCACGTCTTCGTCAGCCCGGACTTCAAGGTCCTCGGCGCCAACTAGCCGCCGTTGTAGGGCACATCAGCTCGACCCGCTTTTCGAAGCTGGCGAGGGACATCGCACGAAGGTCACCAAGGGCCCCTGCAGCCGCGCTGCCGGGGCCCTTGCGATGGCATTCAACCTGAGCCGACCCTGGAAAGCGATTGCCAGAGGCCGAAAACCGTTTGCCGCCGCTCCCAGGCGCTGCAACATTGGAGCATGCGATTCCCCGAGGATGTCCCGGTGCTGACCGACGGGGTGGCCACATTGCGCGCGCACACCCCGAGCGACGTCCCGGCCGCGTTCGAGATGTGCCAGGACCCGGTGATGCAGCGCTGGACCACCATCCCGGTGCCATACGAGCTGCATCACGCCGAGCATTTCCTCACCGAGCACATCCCGGCCGGCTGGCGTGACGGTGGCATCTGGGGCTGGGCGATCGAGTACGACGGCCGGTTCGCCGGCACGGTCGACCTGGGCGGTAGCGAGGGTTCCGTCGGCGAGATCGGATTCGCGCTCGCTCCCTGGGCGCGGGGCAACGGTGTGATGACTCGGGCGGTCCGGCTGGCCGTCGCGCACGCGTTCGACGGCTTCGGCTGGGATCGGGTGATCTGGCGCGCCTTCGTCGGCAACTGGGGATCCCGCCGGGTTGCCTGGAAGTGCGGCTTCCGCGACCTGGTGAAGATCCGCGGCGGCGGCCTGGCCCGCGGCGTACGGCATGACGAGTGGGTTGCGTCGATCGCCCACGACGACGACCGCGAGCCGGCGGGGCGCTGGTGGGACATACCGGTGCTCGAGGGCGATGGCTTCCGGCTGCGGCCGTTCCGGGCCACCGACGCGAAGCGGACGACCGAGGCCTGCAACGACGAGCGGACTCAGCACTGGCTGGCCGGGCTACCTTCGCCGTACCTGCCCGAGCACGCAAAGAGCTTCATTGAGAGTGGCTCGGAGGGCGCGGCAAGCGGGGAGGGCGTGACCTGGGTGATCGCCGACCCGGACACCGATGACCTGCTCGGCAATGTCAGCGTCTTCGATCTGAAGAACCGATTCGACCAGACCAGCGGCGAGATCGGCTACTGGGCACACCCCGAGGCTCGCGGCCGGGGCCTGATGACTTCCGCCGTGGCGCTGGCGATCAAGCAGGCCTTTCTGCCGATCGACGCCGGCGGGCTCGGCCGTCGGCGGCTGACGCTGTTCGCTGCCGAGCCCAACACCGCCTCCGCGCATGTTGCCCTCGCGAACGGTTTCACCCCGACCGGTACGGCTCGGGCGGCCGCTGCGCGCCGGGACGGCAGCTACGACAACCTGTTGTCTTTCGACCTGTTGGAGTCAGACCACGAATGACGACTCCCGTTCCCCTCGCCGTGTTGCGCTCCGGCTGGTTCAATCGTCAGGTGACAGATCGTGAGGAGCTCGTCCGCCGCTGGCAGGCCGGGTGGTCAGTATCGCGGGGCTGGACCACCGTAGACGATGACAACGACGGGATCCTGATCGTCCGTGCGGGCGAGGAGCACCGCGCGATGGAGTACGTCGTCCTTGATGCGGACGACAAGCCCGAACGGGTGGAGCGAGCCGCCGAGCTGGCTCATTCGGCCGGCGGCGGACGCGGTGCCGGCTGGATCACGCTGGCCACCGACGACCGGGAGGTCCGGGTCGACCAACTCGAGGACCTCGGCCTGGAGGTGCAGCGCGAGCAGGACTGGCTGATGACCATCCGGCTGTCCGAACAGCCCGCTCTCAAGCTGAACGACCGCTACGCGCTGCATTCCGAACGCGAGTCCAACCTGATCATCACTCGCGCCACTTTGCATGGCGGAGTGGTCTCCAGCGGCCGGATGGCGGTTGTCGGCGAGGATGCGGTCGCCGACCGGATCGAGACCGACCCGGCGCACCGCAGACGCGGACTGGGCAGTGCGGTGATGGCTTCGCTGGTCGAGGCGGCCGCCGCCCAGGGCGCCCGGCGCGGCATCCTGATCACCTCCATCGACGGGCTGCGGCTGTACCGCAGCCTCGGCTGGAAGGTCGTCGCGGACATCGTCATCGCCCGCTCCCGCTGAGTCGCCGGCTGGGGCGACGGCAGTCGGGTCCAGGACGTCGGTGGCAACCGATCGGCATCTGACCTTCGTTAAGACGTCGTTCACAATGCCGAAGTGAGCTTGTTGATCGGTTAGTGTCGCGTTCGGTAACCACAGGGAACGACGACGACGAAGAGGATTCGCCAACCGATGAGGGACTCGCCAACCCCTGGGCGGCACCGCAACAAGGCGCGACGACGAGGTCTGATCGGGCCGATCGTCAGCGCGCTGTCAGTGCTGCTCGCCATCGGGCCGGTGGTCTGGGTGATGACGTCGCATGACGGCTCGGCCGTCGCCGCCAACGACCCGACCAAGGTCCTGAACGTTTCCGCGGACAACTCCGCTCCGACTCCTGCCAACGGCTCGGACAGCGCGGACCAGAAGACGGTCGGCCGGACGGTCACCACCACGTTGCCGAACGGCAGCACCACGACGCCGACGCCCAGCGGCACTCCGACCGTGGACCCGGTCGAGACGGCCGCCAGCACCCCAGTGGTGACGACGGTTGCAACCACCGTGCCGGCCCCAACGCCGGACGGTGTCGTCAACACCGTAACGATCACCCCGACAGCGGATCCGCAGACGCCGGGCGGCAACAAGCCGAACCCCAAGCCGAGCCAGACACCGACGCCCACCACGACGGCCACGACGGATCCGCCGCCGACCGGCGGTGGTGGCACGAACGCGCAGGAGCGGGAGGTGCTCGACCTCACCAACGCCGCTCGCCAGCAGAACGGCTGCGGCCCGCTCAGCCTGGACGCCAGTCTCGTCGATGCGGCCGGACGGCACGCGTCGGACATGGTCCGGCGGCACTACATGGACCACACCAACCCCGACGGCAAGAGCGCTTTCGACCGGATGGAGGCTTCGGGCTTCCATGGTTCCTCGATGGGTGAGAACATCGCAGCCGGCTACGACACTGCTCAGCGGGTGTTCGCCGCCTGGATGAAGAGCGACGGACACCGTAAGAACATCCTGAACTGCAACTACGACAAGATTGGTATCGGCTACGACCCAGGCCAGGTCAAGCCCGACTATGGCAACGGCAGCTGGGTCCAGGACTTCGGGCGCAGCTGATGACCGGTTGCTGCTGGTTGGAACGACCCGGTAGCGGGTAGATCGGTCCTTGTTACGTCTCCGTGCCTCTTCACGAGGTGCGCGGTGGGACGAATGAGGCACGTCTTCGGGGGGCGATTGTGAAGGGAACACGGACGTATGTCAGAGCCCGGCGCCAACGCGCGGCACCGGCACCGCAGGAGGGCTACCCCACCCGGATCCCGGGTGAAGCGGCCTCTGCTCGCCATCGCGGTACTACTGCTGGTCCTCGCACCGATCTCGTGGATCCTGGTCCAGCAACCTAACGGGAGCGAAGCCGACGCATCCATTCCGTATGTGACCGGGGGAGACGACCGCTATGTCACCACGTCCAACGAGCCGGTAGCAGCGACGAGGGCTCCCGTGCCGTCGCCGTCCGCGACACCGACTCCGGACGACACCATTGGTACGCCGACGCCGACGCCGACCCACCCGCCGACGCCGGGGAAGACGCCGACGCATCGTCCTAGCGATGGCCCGACGAGTGTTCCGACCACCGGGCCCACCGTGGCGCCGACTGACGAGCCGGCCAGGA
>JAWWOY010000732.1:0-10004 GCA_033851195.1 Kribbellaceae bacterium
CTTGACACGGGGGTCCGGGCAGAGAAAGATCCGACGTCTACTCCTGGTCCTCTCCGCCCCCAGGCCAGGGGTCCGCCCCACGTTCCAGGAGAGCTCCGATGAACACCCTCCTGCGCTCCCGCCTGCCCAAACTCATTCTCGTCCTGGCCCTGTTGGCCGGCCTGACAGCGACCAGCGGGCCACCTGCCGCCGCTGCACTAGGTACCACCGCCTGGCAGAACGGCACCTTCGTCGTCGACACCCCGAACCTGGTGCACCGCTCGGACGTCGTACTGGGTCGTCCGAACTCCGCACCGGCAGAATCGATGCCGTTGGGTAACGGTGCCCTCGGTGCCGCCGTCTGGGCGGCGAACGGGTTCACCGCGCAACTCAACCGCATCGACACCTTTCCCGGCCGCAAATCCCTCGGCCAACTGGTGATCCCCGGACTGTCCCGGATGACCAGTGCGGCCGACTTCAGCGGCCGGCTCGACCTCTACGACGGGATGCTGCGGCAGTCCGGCGGCGGCATGACCCTGACCGCGTTCGTCCGCGCGGACACCCAGCAATTGGTCGTGGACGTCACCGGCGCCGACCCGAACAGCACGCAGACCGCTCAGGTCAACCTGTGGAGCGGCCGCTCGCCCGTGGCGCGAGCGTCCGGCTCCGTCGCCGCACTGGCCGAGACGTGGGTCGACAACAGCGGCGCCGGGGCGTCCGGTCGGACGTTCGGGTCGCTCGCGGGCCTGTCCGCGGGTGGTCGCAGCGTCGTCGCGTCGGCACCGAACACGCTGACCGCCCAGGTCTCCTTCCAGCCCAACACCGACGGCTCGTTCCGGGTGGTCGTCGCCGCCCCGACCTGGACCGGTGGCGACTCGATCGTCACCACGAACACAGTTCTGAACGGCGCGACGACGCGTCCGGAGTCGGAGGTGCGCAACGCCCACCTGCAGTGGTGGCACGACTACTGGAAGGCAGCCGGTCTGATCAAGATCAGCTCCCCCGACGGCACCGGCGACTACGTGGAGAACCTGCGCACGATCTACCTGTACTCCGCTGCCGCGCACAGCCGCGGCACCCTTCCCGGCTCGCAAGCCGGTGTCGCCAACCTGTTCACCTTCTCGCAGGACAAGCAGGACTGGTTCCCGGCCGGCTACTGGTTCTGGAACCTGCGCATGCAGGTCGCGGCGAACGTGGCCGCCGGCTTGCCGAGCCTGAACGATCCAATGTTCCGGCTATACCTGGACAACCTCAGCGCGATCACCACGTGGACCTCGCAACACATGCCTGGCCGACAAGGCATCTGCGTGCCCGAAACCATGAGGTTCAACGGGAACGGCACCTACAACGGCGGAACGAGCAACTCCTCCTGCGACTCGACCATCGCGCCGAGCTACAACTCGCTCACCGTCACCACTGGCGCGGAGATCGGGCTGTGGGTCTGGCAGCACTACCAGATGACCGACAACCGGTCGTTCCTGTCCGCGCACTACCCGCTGATCAAGGGCGCCGCGCAGTTCCTCCTCTCGAACACGACGACCGGCTCGGACGGCAAGCTGCACACTCAGGGGAACTCACACGAGACCCAGTGGAACGTCACCGACCCGACCACCGACATCGCGGCCATGCAGTCGTTCTTCCCGGTCGCCGTCAAGGCAGCGCAGACCCTCGGTCTCGACGCTGATCTGGTCAACCAGCTCAACGCCGCGATCCCGAAGCTCCCGACCCTGCCAAGGACCGACACCGCGACCCAGACCCAGTTGCTCACCCCGTCGTCGGATGCCGCGGGCAACAACATGATCGGCCTGTCCACGCAACCGACCGCGCAGCGGCACAACAGCGAGAACATCGGCCTGGAGGCGGTCTGGCCGTACAGCCTGATCGGCGACGCCGGTGCGATGACCGCACTCGGCCGCCGCACGTACACGTCGCGCAGCTACGTGAACGGCAACGACTGGAGCTACGACGCCCTGCACGCAGCCCGGCTCGGCCTGGGCAGCGAGGTCAAGACCGCCTTGCTCGCCGCGATCAGGTCCTACCAGGTGTACCCGTCCGGCATGGCGAGTTTCACCGGCCAGCCGGCATCGCAGCCGTACATCGAGCAGTCCGGCGTACTGGCCGCCACCGTGCCTGAGGCGTTGGTGCAGCACTACGACGGCGTACTGCGGATCGCGCCCGCCTGGCCGAGCGACTGGACCGGTGAAGGCACGGTCGCGATCCCGCACAACTCGAAGGTGCACGTCCAGATCAGCGGCGGAACCGCGACCACGGTAGCGATCGTGTCCGGGGCGAACCAGCAGCTGACCGTGCGCAGCCCCTGGCCCGGGCAGAGCGTCACTGTGGTCGACGGCGCGACGCGGCAGACCGTGGTCGGTGCGCAGACCAACGCGACGTTCACCATCCCCGCGCAGTCCGGCAAGACCTACCTGGTGGAGCGGACCGGCTCACCGACCAACGCACTGCCGTTCCAAGCACTCACCGGTACGCCGGCAACGGCGGTGCGGCGCTACGACAAGGCCACCATCGGGCTGCCGAAGACCACCGGTACCGGCACCATCAGCCTGCGCGCGCGGGCCAACGGCCAGTACGTGACGGCCGGGAACGGTACGCCGTTGATCGCGAACAGCTCGTCGATCGGCACGGCCCAGCAGTTCGAGATGATCGACCGGGGCGGCGGCAACGTGGCTCTGCGAGCCAAGGTGAACAACCTGTACGTGGCCGCGGACAACGCCGGCGCCGGGCCGTTGATCGCCAAGAACTCGGCCATCGGTTCCTGGGAGACCTTTCAGCTGATCCGCAACGGCGACGGCACGGTCAGCTTCCGCGCTCAGATCAACAGCAACCTGGTCTGCGCCGACAACGCCGGCGCCGCGCCGCTGATAGCCAATCGGACGGCGATCGGCCCGTGGGAATCCTTCGATCTGATCAACAACTGAGGGGCAGGGACCATGGCCAGCAAAAGTGTTCGGCGCAAGTCCTTGCTCATCGCGCTGGTGCTGACGGCCCTTATGGCCATCGGCGTCCCGGCCGCCGACGCGGGGTCCACCATTCCACCTGGCGACTATCAACAGATCAACCTTGCCAGCGGGGCCAACGAGCTGGGCGAGACGATGTCGCTGGCAGTACTGCCTGACAGGACGGTGGTTCACACCGCCAGGGACGGCAATGTCCGGGTCACGGACGCGGCCGGCAACACCTTGGTCGCCGGCAAGCTGAACGTCTACACACATGACGAGGAGGGCCTCCAAGGCGTCGCTGCCGATCCGGCCTTCGCCACCAACCGGTTCATCTATCTCTACTACTCGCCGCGGCTGACCACACCCGACGGCGATGCGCCGACCTCGGGCACCCAGACGGACTGGAATACCTGGAAGGGCGAACTGCGCGTGTCCCGGTTCTTCCTGAAGACGGACAACACGCTCGATCTCACCAGCGAGCGGATCGTCCTGCGGGTGGCGAACGACCGTGGCCAGTGTTGCCACGTCGGCGGCGACCTCGACTTCGATGCCGCAGGCAACCTGTATCTAACCACCGGTGACGACAGCAACCCGTTCCAGTCCGACAGCTACACCCCGATCGACGAGCGCACCGACCGCAACCCGCAGTTCGACGCGCAGCGCACCGCCGCCAACACCAACGACCTGCGCGGCAAGGTACTGCGGATCCACCCGCAGGCCGACGGTACGTACACCATCCCGGCGGGCAACATGTTCGCGCCGGGAACCGCGCAGACCCGGCCGGAGATCTACGCGATGGGCTTCCGGAACCCGTTCCGGATGAGCGTGGACAAGGCGACCGGCATCGTCTACCTGGGCGACTACGGCCCCGATTCCGGCGTCACCGACCCGAACCGCGGTCCGAACGGCCAGGTCGAGTTCGACCGGATCACCGCGCCCGGCAACTACGGCTGGCCGTACTGCACCGGCACGAACGCGACGAACGAGACCTACAACGATTTCCAGTTCCCGACCGGACCGTCCGGGGCGAAGTTCAACTGCGCCGGCGGACCGACCAACAACTCGTTCCGCAACACCGGCCTGACCCAGTTGCCCGCGGCGAAGCCGTCCTGGATCAAGTACGGCGGCGACGCGGGCACCCCGCCGGAGTTCGGCGGCGGCTCGGAGTCGCCGATGGGCGGGCCGGTCTACCGGTACGACCCGAACCTCAACTCGGCGGTCAAGTTCCCCTCCACACTGAACGGCCGGTTCTTCGCGGGCGAGTACGGCCGCAAGTGGATCAAGGCGATCGAGGTCACCAGCGCAGGCACCCCGGGTGACATCGGCGCGTTCCCCTGGACCGGCACCCAGGTGATGGACATGGCCTTCGGTCCGGACGGCGCGTTGTATGTGCTCGACTACGGCACCGGCTCGAACAACCAGGCGCTGTGGCGGATCGAGTACAAGGGCAGCCAGAACGGCAACCCGACCGCCAAAGCCAGTGCGAACCCGACCTCCGGCGGGCGACCGCTGACGGTGGCGTTCTCGTCCGCCGGGAGCTCAGACCCCGAGGGCGGTGCGCTGACGTATCGCTGGACCTTCGGCGATGGTGGAACGTCCACCCAGGCCAACCCGACGTACACCTACAACACGGCCGGCAACTTCATCGCAACGCTGACGGTGACAGATCCGGTCGGCCTGACCGGCTCCGCCAACGTGCAGATCAGTGTCGGCAACACAGCACCGACGGTGAACCTGCAGACCCCGGCAGACGGACAGTTGTTCTCCTTCGGTGACACGGTCCCCTTCCAGGTGAGCGTGAGTGATCCCGAGGACGGCACGATCGACTGCACCCGGGTGAAGGTGACCTACTACCTCGGGCACGACAGCCACCAACACCAGATCACCTCGAAGAACGGTTGCACCGGATCGATCGCCGTACCGGTCGATGGTGAACATGACCCGGCCGCCAACGTGTACGGGGTGTTCGATGCGGAGTACACGGACAACGGTGGACTGACCACGCACAGCGTCCGCAAGTTGCAGCCGCGGCACCGGCAGGGCGAGCACTTCACTGCCCAGTCGGGAGTTCAGTTGGCCGATCATGCCGCGGCCGAGGGTGGCCGGACCGTCGGTTTCGTGGACAACGGCGACTGGATCTCGTTCCAGCCTTATGCGGTGTCCAATGCCACGTCGTTCACCGCGCGCGTGTCCTCGGGTGGTCCTGGTGGCACGCTCGAGGTTCGGGCCGGATCGGCGACGGGAACGCTGATGGCCAGCGTGGCCGTGGCGCCCACCGGTGGCTGGGACACCTTCGTCAACGTGTCGGGCAACCTGAGCAACAAGCCGGCCGGTTCGACGAATCTGTTCCTGGTGTTCAAGGGCGGCTCCGGCGCCGGAAATCTCTTCGACCTCGACGCGTTCACCCTCGCCACCAGCGGCAGCGTGGCGGTCACGGCGGAGGGGGAGGCGTTCACCTCACAGTTCGGGGTACAGACCGCCGCACACAGTGGCGCGAGCGGCGGGCAGACGCTGGGCTTCATCGACAACGGCGACTGGGCGGGCTACTCCACGGTCAGCACGGCCGGTGCCAGGACGTTCAGTGTCCGGGTGTCCTCCGGCACGGTGGGAGGCAACCTCCAGGTGCGCTCCGGCTCGGCCACCGGCACCGTGCTCGGGTCCGTCGCGGTCCCGTCCACCGGTAGCTGGGACACCTTCCAGACCGTCTCGACGACGCTGACGGGCTCGGCCAGCGGCCCGGTGTTCCTGGTGTTCACCGGTGCCGCGGGCAACCTGTTCGACGTCGACAGCTTCACCATCTCCTCCTGATCCTCCTGACCGCTCCCGTGAGGACGCATCATGATCGCTTTAGCTCGCCTTGGTTCGATGCTGGCCGCAGCTGTTGTGGCTACCATCGGAATCTCCACCCAGCAGGCCGCGCCCGCGCCCGCTGCCGATCCCTACCAGGTTCTGGTGTTCAGCAAGACGGCCGGTTTCCGGCACGACTCCATTCCCGCCGGCATCCAGGCGATCCGGGAACTGGGCACCGCCAACGGATTCACCGTGACGGCCACTGAGGACAGCGCCGTCTTCACCACCTCCCAGCTCGCCAACTACAAGGCCGTCGTGTTTCTCAGCACGACCGGCGACGTACTGAACGCCTCGCAGCAGACGGCGATGGAGTCCTACATCAACGGTGGCGGCGGCTACGCGGGCATCCACGCGGCCGCCGACACGGAGTACGACTGGCCGTTCTACGGGCAGTTGGTCGGCGCGTGGTTCCGCAGTCACCCTGCAATCCAGCAGGTGACCACCAAGGTCGCCGACCGTGCGCACCCGGCGACCTCCCACCTGGGACAGACCTGGGTGCGCACCGACGAGTTGTACAACTACCGCACCAACCCCAGGCCGGCCGTCCGCGTTCTCAGCACGCTCGACGAGACGACGTACACCGGTGGGGACATGGGCGATCACCCGATCACCTGGTGCCATCCGCAAGGATCCGGCCGGTCGTTCTACACCGGTTTCGGGCACACCATCGGGTCGTACACGGAAGCCGCGTTCCGCACCCAGCTACTTGGTGGCATCCGGTACGCCGCCGGGGTGGCGAAGGCTGATTGCCGAGCCGAGACGGGGTACACCACGACGTACAACGGTGCCACCACGGGCTGGTCGCAGGCCGGCACCGGTGGGTTCAGCAACTCCGACGCGACGCTGACCTCCACCGGCGGAACAGGAAACCTCTGGTACTCCGCGAAGCAGTACGGGTCCTACTCGCTCAAGCTGGACTGGCGGTTGACCGGCGACGCCGACTCAGGCGTCTTCGTCGGCTTTCCGTCGAGCGATCCCGTCAACGCGGGGGCCAGCGGCTACGAGGTGAACATCGATGCCAGCGACACCGCAGACCGGACCACCGGGGCTGTCTACGGCGCGAAGGGAGCCAACATCGCAGCCCGGGACGCGGCACTCAACCCGCCTGGCAGCTGGAACACCTACGAGCTGCTGGTCGAGGGCGAGCGGTTGCGGGTCTACCTGAACGGGGCCCTGATCAACGACTTCACCAACACCAATCCGGCCCGCAGCCTCACCGACGGGTACATCGGCCTGCAGAACAACGGGACCGGCATCGCCTTCCGCAACGTCCGGGTGCACGAGCTCGGCGGCCCGGCGCCGACCCAGGTCGAAGGCGAGGCGTTCACCTCGCAGTTCGGCGTACAGGTCGCCGGGCACGCAGCGGCCAGCGGTGGGCAGACACTCGGCTACATCGACAACGGTGACTGGGCGGGCTACTCCCAGGTGAGCACGGCCGGTCGCACCAGCTTCAGCGCCCGGATCTCCTCCGGCGGGCCTGGGGGCACGCTGCAGGTCCGGTCGGGTTCGGCGACCGGTCCTGTGCTCGGCTCGGTGGCGATTCCGGCGACCGGCAGCTGGGACACCTTCCAGCAGGTGTCGACCACCCTCGCCGGCTCAACCGGCGGGACGGTGTTCCTAACCTTCAGCGGAGGGACCGGCTCCTTGTTCGATGTCGACTACATCTCCCTGAGCTAGTGGTGGTGAGCGAACGGGCCGGCCTGTAAGCCGGATCCTGTGGCTTGGCGCGTCTTGCGGCGCGCCAAGCCGGCGACCATCCATCTACGGTGACCGTTGCCGGCCACCTCTAGCGGCCTACCCGCGAGCTCGGGCGGGCAGCCCTCGAACGCTCGCGCAGACGGCGGTTGCCCGCCGCCCTTCTTGGCCTTGCTCCACGTGGGGTTTACCTAGCCTCCGCAGTCACCTGCGGAGCTGGTGGTCTCTTACACCACCGTTTCACCCTCACCCGCACTCCGATGAACCATGGTCCATCGGAGCCGCTGGCGGTCTGTTCTCTGTGGCACTGTCCCGCGGGTTGCCCCGGGTGGGCGTTACCCACCACGCTGCCCTGTGGAGTCCGGACTTTCCTCGGCGTCCGCCGGTTGAGCACGAAGCTGCAAATACCGTCGAACAACGCGGTCGCCCGACCGGCCCGTTCGCTCCCAGGGTACCGGTTGGGGCGGCGTCCAGACGATTCCGCTCAGAGCTAGTGTCCCGTGAGGGCGACTAAGCGGCGGAGACCTCGGGCCAACGACCGTCCTCGGCGCGCTGATACGCCCGTACGTCGATCACTGCGTCGAGGTTCAGCGGTCCGTAGATGTGCGGGAACGTCTGCCCGCTGCCGTCCAGGTCCTCGTCGCAGATCGCCGCGACGAGCCGGTCCGTGTCGATCACCAGCAGGCAAAGCGGCTCGGTCACGTCGGCGTAGGCGAAGTTGGCGACCAGGCTGACCTGCTCCGGCCGGGAGGCGTGGATGAAGGTCGCACCGTCGTCCAGGCTGCGGCCGCGGGTGGAGACCCGGTAGCTCCCCGCTTCCTTGGCGGCGTTCCACTGGTCGACGAAGGCGATGTGCAGGATCGACGTCATGGCCCGACACTATCCAGATCGGTCATTGTTTAGGGTCATCGCATGGCGACGGCTGAGCGAGGACCCCAGAAGAAGACCGCAGCGAAAGACAAAGACTCCGCCGGTACGCCGGCCGCGACGCCGGCGGATGCCGAGGCGGCGAAGGTGGAGCCGGAGCGTGTCCCGGCCGACGACTTGACGTCCACCAAACATGTGCTGACGATTGGTCGGCGCAAGCTGAAGTACACCGCCACCACCGGGCGGATCGTGCTGCGCAACGAGGTACTCACCGATGGCACGTTCGACGGCCACCGGGCGAAGGCGGAGGTCTTCCTCACCGCTTACACGCTGGACGATGCCGACGCGACCAACCGGCCGGTCACCTTTGCGTTCAACGGCGGCCCGGGTTCCTCGAGCATCTGGCTGCACCTCGGGCTGCTAGGACCGCGCCGGGTGGTTTCCGGTGATGCCGGGGAGTTGGCCCCGCCGCCGTACGGGCTGGTGGACAACGCGGAGACGTTGCTCCAGCACAGCGACCTGGTATTTATCGACCCGGTGTCGACGGGCTACTCGCGGACGGTGGCGGGGGAGAAGCCGGGCGAGTACCACGGGTTCACCCGGGATCTCGAGTCCGTCGGCGAGGTGATCCGGCTGTGGACCTCGCGCAACGGCCGCTGGATGTCGCCGAAGTTCCTCGCCGGCGAGTCCTACGGTACGACGCGAGCGGCCGGGCTCGCCTCGCATCTGCAGGACCGGTACGGGATGTACCTGAACGGCGTGATGCTGATCTCCAGCGTGCTCGAGTTCGGCACGATCCGGTTCACGGCGGGCAACGATCTGCCGTACGCGCTGTTCCTGCCGTCGTACGCAGCGATCGCGCACTACCACGGAGCCAACGGCGACCGGGCGCTGGAAGAGGTGCTGGCGGAGGCCGAGGAGTTTGCCGCCGGCGTCTATCCCCAGGCGCTTGCCCAGGGCAACCGGCTGTCCGCGGCGGAGCGTTCTGCGGTGATCACCCGGCTGGCTTCGCTGACGGGGCTGTCCGAGGACTATGTCGACCGGGTGGACCTCCGGATCGAGCATGTCCGCTTCTTCACCGAACTGCTGCGTGAGCGCCGCCAGGTGGTCGGCCGGCTGGACGGGCGCTTCACCGGCTGGGATCCCGATTCCGGCCGCGAGTACTTCGCCGAGGACCCGTCGTTCAGCGCGATCATGGGACCTTATACAGCTGCGCTGAACCACTACGTGCGGGCGGAGCTGGAGTACCTGAGCGACCTGCCGTACGAGGTCATCTCCGGCCCGGTGAACAGCGACTGGTCGTACAAGGAGTTCGAGAACCGCCAGGTCACGGTCGCGGACAAGCTGGCCGCGGCGATGCGTTCCAACCCGCACCTCAAGGTGCATGTTGCCTCCGGCCACTATGACGGTGCGACGCCGTACTTCGCCACTGAGCACACGTTGGCCCGGTTGCAGATTCCGGATGAGCTACGTCCGAACGTCGAAACCGCCTATTATGAGGCAGGTCACATGATGTACGTCCACGAACCATCACGGATCCAGCAGTCCGCCGACCTGGCCGCCTTCATCCGCGCCGCCTCCAACCGGTGAGCGCCGTGACGGAACTACCCGAGGTTGTCGCCGCCACGACCGCGCAGTATCTGGACCTGATCGACC
>JAWWOY010001132.1:0-2576 GCA_033851195.1 Kribbellaceae bacterium
CCGCCATGATGTCGAGCAGGTCGGCGGTGTCCAGGGCGTCAAGGTGGTCCAGGTGGTCGCTGTTGCTGGGGTGCGGGGTGTCTCGGTCGGCCTCGTCGTCCGGGCCTGGTTCCTCGGCCGGCACCCAACCCTCCGGCCAGTCCGCCGCCACATCCGCCGCCACATCCGCAGCCAGATCCGTCGGCGGATCGGCAGCCAGATGTCTCGCGCGTTCCGCTTCATCCCCGGCGCGCCCCTCGCCGCTGTCGCTGTCGCCGTCGCCGTCGGCGTGGCTGTCGGTGTCGGTGTCTGCAGTGGCGGCGTGGTCGGCCGGGCGCGACTGTGTTGAGCACGGCGCGGTTGAGTCGGTGCTGGTGTGGGCGTCGGCCGGGGTGTCGGCGGCGGCTCTGCCGGCCCGGTCTCCGGCGCTGTCCTTGCCGCCCCGGTTGGTGCCGGTCGTGTCGGCGCCGTCAGCGCTCGCACCCTGACCGGCAGCACCCCCAGCGTCAGCGCCCGCACCCTCACCAGTCGCACTCTCACCGGTCGCACTCTCAGCGCCAGCGCCGTCTGTGCTCGTGCCCTCAGCGGTCGCACCCTCAGCGCCAGCGCTGTCGGTGTTCGTTCTCTCACCGCTCGCACCCTCACCGCCAGCGCCGTCTGTTCTCACGCCGTGACTGCTGGTGTGGTCGGCGCCATCTCGACGGGTGGCGGCGATCAGCCGGGCGGCCTCGAGCAACCGGTGCGCCGACGCCGGATCAGCGATCCAGCCGATCGCCTTCGCGCGGCGCAGGTCCAATGAGTCGGGATCGCCCAGGGTGCGCAGCGCGCGGGCGAGGTCGTCGATGGTCGCGTCGAACCGGATCACGTCCCCGGCCGTGGCCATCACCCAGATCGTTTTCGTGCCGTATTCGTCGGATTCCCCGACGAACACGCCCCGCTTCCGCGCGGCTGCCTCCGCCGCCTTCTTCGCCCCCTCCGGATCGGCCTCGAAAATCGCGGCCTTCACGATCTTCCTCAACCGGTCCAGCCCCACCGAGTTAATGACCCCCACCACCCGCTTGTCCACGATCGCGGCCGCATCCACCGACAGGGCCAGACACATCCGGGCGACCTGCCGGGCCCGCCACGGCACCGCCTCCCCGGCCAGCACCTTCGCCCAGATCCGCGGAAACCGGTGCCGCAACGCCAACGCCTCCCCGATGAACGCCGCCCCGGCCCCGGTCGACCAGCCGAACACCGCCGCGAACTCCGCCACCGCGAACTCCGCCACCGCCGGACACCCCACCCCGCCATACACCCGGCCCCGCTCACCACCCCCGGGCAGCGCCTCGTCATACCCAGACCCGTAACCAGCACCAGCCTCGCCGCGCGGGTCCGGGTAACGATCGGCGAACGCCAGCGCCACCTCGAGCTGGCGGACCGCGGCACGATCCTCGACGGCACGGAACTCGGCACCGGCACTGAGCAGCGTGCGGGTGTCCAACTCAGACAGAACGCCTTCGAACATGTGCTCGATTCTACTACACCACCATCGACAACCGAAACCCGAAAACCCTTATCCACAAGGGCAAACACCAGACAGCGCAACGAGGCAGTGCACGGGTTTGGACCGTCCGGAGCTCCGCCGGCGCCCGTAGCGTGTATTCGTCCACAGGGCTACGCTCGGAGCGTGTCGTCCCTGGCGCTGCACGTCGAGGCGTGGTGGCGTGGAACCGGCTACACCTTCGGCCCGACCAGTGCCGCCAGCAACCGACAGCGCAACAACCAACCAGGCGCCCAGTGTCCCGTGAGAGGGCGGATCCTTTAACGATGACGATGCCCAGGTCGATGTATCGCAAGGCGGAGGACCTGCCTCGACGCCCAACATCGCGACTGATCTCCAACGCCGCGAGGTGCCCGCCTGGACACCGTCAACGTAAAGGAGCCACCCTCACGGGACGTTAGCGGCGGCCGGTGGCACGGCGGCTCGCAGGAAGTCTGTGATCACCGTGACATACCGGCCGGGCTCCTCCTCGTCGATCAGGTGTGCGCTGCGCTCGAACAGCCGGAGAAGGCCGTGTGGCAGCCGGTCGGCCAGATCACGGGCGACGTCGACGCCCACGTGGCGATCCCACAGGCCGATCATCACCAGCGTGGGCAACGCGAGTGCGGCCAGATCGTCGGCCAGACCGCTCCGTTCAGTCCCGACAATCGCCCGGGCGAATTCCATGTTCATCGCTGGTGTTGCGGCCCAGAGGGCTTCGCGCTCCGGGGGTCACCGTCGGGTCGTGGTAGAGGAACCGTGCCGCGTCATCGTCGGCCAGAAACTCGGTGGCAGCGAACACCCGCTGAAGTGGATCGGACAGGTCACTCAGAGCCGTCCGAAGCTTCGAGCGATCGGAAGATCCGAGGACCGTATCTATCGAGGCGGGGCGCAGGGTCCACAGTCCAGGGTGTAGCGGTCCCCAGATCGGAGGTGCGTGCAGAACAAGGCGATCTACCCGGTCCGGGTGAGCTACCACGTACTCCGCTGCGACCTGACACCCGAAGGAAACCCCCCACGGCACGATCCGATCGATCCCGAGCGACGACCTGAGTTCCTCTAGGTCGGCCACCAG
>JAWWOY010000768.1:0-7095 GCA_033851195.1 Kribbellaceae bacterium
AACAACGGACCGACGAGCGGTGGGGAGGGTCAGCCGGCGAGGAGGGCGCCGATGGTGCGGAGGCCGTCGAGGTCGTGGACGTCGTCGGCGAGGGCCGGGACGGAGACGGTGGCGATGGAGCGGTGGCCGCGGCGGAAGCGGTCGGCTCGCTTGTGGTCGCTGACCACCTGCTGCATCCGGTCCGCGTGCAGCCGGAGAACTGCCGCGGTCAGCGTCGACTTGCCGTCCTCTTCGAGGTGCTCGGCCGCGGCCAGGGCCCGTTCCGCCGACAGCTCCGGGGCGTGGGTGGTGGTCACCCGATTGAGAACCACGCCGGCCAGCGGCATCTGCTCCGCGCGGAGCCGCTCGGTGAAGTACGACGCCTCGCGCAACGCGTCGTTCTGAGGTGAGGCGACGACCAGGAACGCCGTGTGCGGCTCTCGCAGCACCGCCACTGTCTTCTCGGCCCGCTCGCGGAACCCACCGAACAGCGTGTCGAAAGCCGCCGCGAAGGTCTGCACATCCGTCAGCACCTGTGCACCGAGCACCTTGTTCATCACCGACACCGCCAGGTTGACCCACGCCGACATCAACCGCAGCGGTCCGCGGGCAGGCGCCAGCAGCAGTCGCAGGAACCGGCCTTCCAGCAGCGAAGCCAGCCGCTCGGGCGCATCCAGGAAGTCCAACGCGGACCTCGACGGGGGCGTGTCGACGATGATCAGGTCCCAGTCGCCGGTCCGCTCGGCCTGCTTGTGCAACTGGCCCAGCTTCTCCATCGCCATGTACTCCTGGGTGCCGGCGAAGGAGGAGGACAGCGCCAGATAGAACGGGTTGGCCAGGATCTGCTCCGCCTTCTCCGGCGTGGCATGCGCGAGCACCACTTCGTCGAAGGTGCGCTTCATGTCCAGCATCATCGCGTCCAGCCGACCGCCCTCGGAGCCGTCCACCTCCGCGACGGCCCGCGGCGTGTTGTCCAGCTCGGTCAACCCGAGCGCCTGGGCCAGCCGGCGGGCCGGGTCGATGGTCAGTACGACGACCTTTCGGCCGCGCTCGGCGGCCCGGAGGCCCAGCGCAGCGGCCGTGGTGGTCTTGCCGACGCCGCCGGAGCCACACGTCACGATGATCCTGGTGGCCGGGTCGCCGATGAGCGCGTCCAGATCGAGTCTCACGAGCGGAGCTTCTCGGCGAGGTCGAACAAGGTCCCGTGGTCGATCCCGTCCGGAACCAGTGCGAGCTCGGTCACTCGCTTACCCAGGGCGTCGATCCGCTCGCGGTTCTCGCGTTCGAGGCCGACCCTGATGGCGTGGTCGCGAGCCTCGGTGACGAGGGTGGCGACGACCTCCTTACCGGCGGCAAGTCCCGCTGCCTTCAGGCCACGGGCCAGCTCTGCAGCGGGCAGTTTCTCTTTTACCGCTAGCGCAAGCGCGTCATCGTCGAGCGGACTGCGACGCACCATGTTCACCACCACTGAGCCGATCCGAAGGTCCAGCTCCTCGAGCTGGCTGACCGCATCCAGCGTCTCCTGGACCGGCATCTCTTCCAGCAGGGTGACCAGGTGGACCTGAGTGACGTCCGAGCGCAGCATGCCCGTGATCGCGTCCGCCTGGTTGCGGATCGGGCCGACCTTGGCCAGTCCGGCAACCTCGTGGTTGACGTTCAGGAAACGCCCGATCCGCCCGGTCGGCGGTGCATCCAGTACGACGGCGTCGTAGGCGAGGTGGCCGTGCGATTTGCGTCGGGTGGCCTCGTACACCTTGCCGGTCAGCAGCACGTCCCGCAGGCCCGGGGCGATGGTGGTGACGAAGTCGACCGCGCCCACCTTGTCGAGCGCCTTCCCGGCCCGGCCGAGGTGGTAATACATGTCCAGGTAGTCCAGCAGGGCCGCCTCGGCGTCGACCGCGAGCGCGAACACCTCGCCGCCGGCCGGTCCGACCGCGATCCGCCGCTCGACGTACGGCAGCGGCGGCACGTCGAACACTTGCGCGAGCCCCTGGCGTCCCTCGACCTCGACCAGCAGGATCCGCTTGCCCCGATCGGCGAGCGCGAGCGCCATCGCCGCGGCGACGGTCGTCTTGCCGGTCCCTCCTTTGCCGGTCACCACATGCAGCCTCGCCATGCTGTCCAGCCTAGGGCGTCTCATCCAGCGGCCCAGGGCAGCGGCCGGTTAGAGTCCAGCCATGAAGAAGTTCGAGTACGTCACCGCGCCTCTGCTGGTCCACGCGACCAAGGAGATCCTCGACAACTTCGGTCGGGACGGCTGGGAGTTGGTCACGGTCGTCCCGGGGCCGAACCCGGACTCGCTGGTCGCCTATCTGAAGCGGGAGATGCCCGAATCATGAGTCACCCCGAAGAGAAGCTGGCCGAGCTGGGCCTGAAACTGCCTGAGGTCGCCAAGCCGGTCGCGGCGTACGTGCCCGTCGTCCGGACCGGCAACCTGGTTTACACGTCCGGCCAGCTGCCCCTCCGGGACGGCACCCTGATCGCCACCGGCAAGAACGGCGACAGCGTCAGCGCCGAGGTGGGCGTGGAGTGTGCCCAGCAATGCGCCCTCAACGCGCTCGCCGCGGTCAAGTCGGAGATCGGCGACCTGGCGAACGTCAAGCGCATCGTCAAGGTGGTCGCCTTCGTCGCCTCCACCCCTGATTTCACCGGCCAGCCGCAGGTCGCCAACGGTGCGTCCGAGTTGTTCAGCCAGGTCTTCGAGGCGGCCGGCCAGCACGCCCGGAGCGCGGTCGGCGTAGCGGTCCTGCCGCTCGACGCTCCGGTCGAGGTGGAGATCATCGTCGAGGTCGTCTGACGTGCTCCACGGGACACTGGCAGGACTCGTCCGGAGCGGCTGTGCCTGCTGAGCTGAGGTCCCAGCCGTTGTCCGGGCGGATGGCAGCCGACGCGCTGTCGTTCGTCCGGGAGGGCCGGACGCCGGTCGAACCGCGTCCGGCCTCGACCGTCATCCTGCTGCGCGATACCTCGACCGGCCCTGAGGTCTACCTGCTGCGGCGGCAGCAGACGATGGCCTTCGCGGCCGGGATGACCGTCTTCCCGGGTGGCCGGGTGGACGAGACCGACTCCTCGATCGCGGACTCGTGGTCGGGCCCGTCGCCGTCCTGGTTCGGGGGACGCCTCGGTTGTTCGGCCGAGACCGCCGCAGCCTATGTTGCGGCCGCCGTACGGGAGACGTTCGAGGAGTCCGGCGTACTGCTCGCCGGCCCGTCCACCGAGTCCGTCGTCGAGGACACCACCGGTGCCGACTGGGAGGCCGACCGGGTGGCCTTGGAGGACCGTTCGCTCGGGTTCGCCGACTTCCTGCACCGCCGTGGGCTGCTGCTGCGGGCGGACCTGCTCGGCGTCTGGGCGCATTGGATCACCCCCGAGTTCGAGCCGCGCCGGTACGACACCCGCTTCTTCGTGGCCGCGCTGCCCGCGGGGCAGGTGACGCGGGATGTGACGAGCGAATCCGACCAGGTGGCCTGGCTGTCCCCGGCCGAGGCCGTCCGCGCTGTCGAAGCAGGCGAGATGGCGATGCTGCCGCCGACGTACATGTGTTGCCGCGACCTGATCCCGTACGGCGCGGTGGCGGAGGCGCTGGCGGCATCGACCGACCGAGTGGTCAGGCCGATCCTGCCGAGCACGCGCATCGAGAACGACCAGATTTATCTGGAGACGACATGATCGGCGAGGTGGACATGAGTGTCCGGGCGGAGGCGAGATGACGGCCGAGGTGGTCACCGACCACGCAAGCTGGGTGCTGGCGGCCAACCCGGGGCCGATGACGCTGGACGGAACCAACACCTGGATCCTCCGTGCACCGGGCGCGTCATCCGCTGTCGTAGTCGATCCCGGGCCGCTGCTGACGGATCACCTGCAGGCGGTGCTCGATGCAGTCGCGTCCGCCGGATGCACCGTCGAGGTGGTCCTCCTGACCCACGGCCATTTCGACCACTCGGAGGGCGCCGCCTGGTTCGCCTCCCGGGCCGGCTGCGGGGTCCGCTCCGTCGATCCCACCTTCCGCCTGCCGCCCGGCCACCCTGCCGGGTTGGCTGAGGGTGACGTGATCACTGCGGGGGAGTTGCGGATCGAGGTACTGCCGACTCCCGGCCACACCAGCGACTCGGTCTGCTTCTGGCTCCCGCAGGACGGTTCCTTGTTGACTGGTGACACCGTGCTCGGCCGCGGCACCTCGGTGGTCGCTCACCCGGATGGTGCTCTAGGCCCCTATCTCGACTCACTGAACCACCTGCACGCCTTCGTCGCGTCATCGGCCGGCGTACGTCGCCTGCTTCCCGGGCACGGCCCGGTGATCGACGACCCAGCCGGCGTACTGGCGTTCTACCTCGAGCACCGGCAGGAACGCCTCGACCAGGTTCGTGCCGCAGTAGCAGCCGGCGCGACCACTCCGCAGGCCGTCGTCGAAAGCGTCTACGCCGAGGTCGACCCCATTCTTTGGCCCGCAGCCGAACGCTCAGTCCGAGCCCAACTCGACTATCTGGCCACCAAGTAGCCGACCGTAGCGGACCCATAGCGGACCCGTAGCGGAGGACACTGTATGCAGGAAACGAACTCTGGAGGTAGCTGTGGCTATCAGTTCTGTTGGGCGGCGCGAGGCTGGGGCCGCGGTGGTGCGGGCCAAGCGGGGGAAGGAGTTGACCTGGGCGGCCATTGCCGAGCACCTGGGGCGGTCGAAGGTGTGGGTGACCGCGGCGCTGCTCGGGCAGCACCCGGTAGATCGGGAGCTGGCCGAGCAGGTCGGCAAATTGCTGGGGCTCGACGAGGAGGTTGTCGAGGCGTTGCAGCTACCGCCGGTGCGCGGGGCTGATGTCGTCGATACGACCGAGCCGGCGATCTATCGGCTCGAGGAGATCGTGCAGGTGTACGGCAGCGCGATCAACGAGCTGATCCGGGAGGAGTTCGGCGACGGGATCATGAGTGCGATCGACTTCGAGATGGATCTCGCCCGGGTCGCGGATCCGAATGGTGACCGGGTGGTCATCACGCTGAACGGGAAGTATCTGCAGTACCGGCAGTTCTGAGTCAGCGGGCCCGGCGTTGCAGGCGTTCTACGTCGAGGAGCACGACTGAGCGTGGCTCGAGCCGGACCCAGCCGCGGGAGGCGAAGTCGGCGAGAGCCTTGTTGACGGTCTCACGGGAGGCGCCGACCAGCTGGGCGAGCTCCTCCTGGGTGAGGTCGTGGTGCACGTGGACGCCATCGTCGGCGGTACGCCCGAACCGGCTGGCAAGATCCAGGAGCGCCTTGGCGACCCGGCCTGGTACGTCGGAGAAGACCAGGTCGGCGACCACGTCGGACACCTTGCGGAGCCGGGACGCCAGCTGCAGCAGCAGGCCGCGGGCAACCTCCGGCCGGCCGGCCAGCCAGCGGAGCAGCTCGTCGTGAGTCAGTGCCATCAGCGTGGCGTCGGTGACGGCCGTGACGGTTGACGCGCGGGGCCCGGGGTCGAACAGCGAGAGCTCACCGAACATCTGGCCCGGGCCGAGCACCGCGATCAGGTTCTCCCGGCCGTCGGCAGAGGTCCGGCCCAGCTTGACCTTGCCCTCGATCACCACGAACAGCCGATCACCGGAGTCGCCCTCGTGGAACAGCACCTGGCCGCGGCGCAGCCGGTTCTCGGTCATTGACGCGGTGAGCGCGGCGGCCGCCTCGTCGTCGAGCTGGCTGAACAGCGGTGCCTGCCGGAGCACTTCGGCGTCCACGAATGGGCCTCCTCAGACCTGTGACCATGTTCTTGAATGGTTCTTGAATCGTTCTTGAACGTCCCCTGCGAACGCGCAGTCGCCTGCACGGCACCCGGCGGAACATACCCTGGTGCCCCAAAACCGTAGCCCCTCCGCTGTCGGGACCGCCACGTAGGCTGGCTTGCATGCCGACCAAGCGTGTCGCGGCTCCCTCCGCCGCGTCCTCCAAGAAGCCCGCCAGGGCCGCCGAACCGCTGACCGAGGAGACCCACCTCCAGCTGGTCCGCCGGGCCCGCCGGATGGACCGGGAGCTGGCCGAGGCGTATCCGGACGCTCACTGCGAGCTGGACTTCAGCACGCCGCTCGAGTTGCTGGTGGCCACCATCCTGTCCGCGCAGACCACGGACGTGACGGTCAACAAGGTGACGCCGACGCTGTTCGCGAAGTACCCGGACGCCGCGGCGTACGCGGCCGCCGACCGGGACGAGTTGGAGGCGATCCTCAAGCCGACCGGCTTCTTCCGGGCCAAGACGAACAGCCTGATCAAGCTCGGCGAAGCCCTCTGCGACCAGTACGGCGGAGAGGTCCCGGGCAAGCTCGAGGAGCTGGTCAAGCTGCCAGGCACGGGCCGGAAGACGGCGAACGTGGTGCTTGGCAACGCGTTCGGGGTGCCCGGCATCACCGTGGACACGCACTTCGGGCGATTGGTCCGCCGGTTCGGCTGGACCGAGGAGACGGACCCGGTGAAGGTCGAGCACATCATCGGCGACCTGTTCCCGAAGACGGACTGGACGATGTTGTCGCACCGGCTGATCTTCCATGGCCGCCGCCGCTGCCACGCCAAGAAGCCGGCCTGTGGCGCCTGCCCGGTGGCGCGGTGGTGTCCGTCGTACGGTGAGGGCCCGACCGACCCCGAGGTGGCGGCGAAACTGGTCAAGGAACCGGCGTGAACCTGCCGCTGCCTCTGATCGCCCTGGCACTCCTGGCCCTAGTCGCGGGCTGCGGCACTGCGCAACCCAAGGCGCAGTACAGCCCCGAGCCGTCGGGAAGCGTCGCGGGATCGGAGAAGCTCGAGGCCTGCCCACCCACGCCTTCGCGTCCGCCGGCGACGAACAGCCTGCCGGACGTGAGCCTGCCCTGCCTGGGCAGGGGCCCGGACATCCGGCTGGCCGACCTGCGCGGCCCGCTGGTGATCAACGTATGGGCGCAGTGGTGCGGGCCTTGCCGCGACGAGGCGCCGTACCTGGCGGAGCTGCAGCGCAAGACCGGCGGTAAGGTCCAGCTGCTCGGCATCGACTACGACGACCCTCGCGCGGACCAGGCGGTGAAGTTCGCGGTGGACCACCAGCTCGCCTACCCGCACTTAATCGACGCCGACAAGCAGTTGCACGGACCGCTGAAGATCGGCGGACCACCGTTGACCGCTTT
>JAWWOY010000770.1:0-4257 GCA_033851195.1 Kribbellaceae bacterium
TCGGCCAGCGCCGCGCGGGCCAGGTGCTCCATATCAGCGACCTCGGTCGCGGCCCGGTCAGGATGCTCGGCGATCAACCGGCCCGCGAGCTCGGCCTTGACCGTGATGACCGTGAGCGAGTGTCCCAAAATGTCGTGCAGGTCCCGGGCGAACCGGTTCCGCTCCCCCTGCACTGCCAGCTCGGCCATGTCCTTGCGGGCCGCGGCCAATTCGATACTGCGCTGCAAAGCCCGGCGGACCCCGAATACCGCAAGCCCGCCGAGCACGATCGAAGATCCGTAGCTTCCGTTGTCGTTCCATCCCGGTATCACCAGCAAGGAGAGCTCTGCGATTGCGAGCAGGGAGAGCCCGAGGACGATGCCACCGCGGAGCGGGAGCAGCATCATGCCCATGGCCTCGACAAACACGAGCGTGGTGAGGGCGCTCTCGCCGGCGGCGGGTACGGTCAGCGCCGCTAGACCGAACAGGACCGCGATGAACCCGAGCCGCAAGCCCAACGGACTCGACAAGCCGAGGTGCGCGCGATAGCGGGCCCAGCCGGAGAAGCCAAGGTAGCCGGCGATGAAGAGGATCAGCGCGGTGAGGCCCAGCACCCGCTCCGCGAGGTCGTCGTGCTTGAGGATGACCCCGAACGGTTTGCTCAGGAAGAACAACCAGACACCGGCCATCAACCAGCCGAAGCCGGGCCCCCTCCGGGTGCCCTCGAGGGCTGGTTCCGAAGACGGGCCCGGCACCGACTCGTCGAAGAAGCTCACCAGCGCACGCTATCTGTCGTTCGGGGGCTGGTGCTCAAGCTCGGGCGGTGTCCGCGCGGAACCGGCGCAGCGCGATGGCTCCGAGTACCACCGTCCAGCCGAGCACCTCCCAGAGTGCCTGCGGGTCGAAGCCCGTGTTCGTCAACGGGCTGCGGGCCGTCAGACCGGTCCAGTACGCCGGAGTGAGTTGCGCGATGGTCTTCATCAGGTGCGGCATCTGCTCGACCGGTAACCACAATCCACCGAAGGCGGCGACCAGCATCGTGGTCAGACCGGTGATCGGCTGCACACTGTCCGGCTTGGCGACGTACCCGATGATCAGGCCGAGACCCGCGAACGGCAGGGCGCCGAGCCAGGAGCAGAGCGCGACCAGGATCCAGTTCGTCGCCGACATCCGCACGTCGCCGCCGATCAGGCCGGTGAGGAAGACGACCACCAGCGGCGGGATCGCCAGTACCAGTGAGAGCAGCACCTTGCTGACGATGTAGGCGTACGGCTTCAGCGGGGTGAGCCGAAGCGTCCGGTTCCAGCCGCCGTCGCGCTCGGCCGCGATCGCGCCGCCGCTGCTCATCGCCGCGGACATCGAGCCGAACATCGCCATGCTGATCATCACGTAGGCGATTGCGGACATGCCGGACTTGTCCATGGTCTGGCCCTTGAGGTTCAGGCCGAAGATCAAGAACAGCACCAGCGGCATCAGGATCGAGAACATCAGCACCCGCCGGTTGCGCGCGAGCCGCAAGATGTCGAAGAGGAGATAGCTGAGATTCATGCGAGGGCCTCCTGGGCTGCGTTGTCGGCGTCTCCGATGGCCAGCACCGCGTCTTCGAGATCGGGGGACCAGACCTCGATGTCGTGCGCCGAGGTGGTGTCGAGCAGCTGGCGCAGGACGAGGTCGGAGTTCTCGCACTGCAGCAACACGACCGTGCCGCGGGTCTCCACGTTCCGTACGCCGGGCAGGGCCGCGAGCGAGGGCAGGTCGGCATCCGGGATGGTGGCCCGGACGGTCCGTCCCGACACCGTCGCCTTGATCTGTGCGGCGGTGCCGTCGGCGACGACGCGACCACCACGCATCAACACGACCCGGTCAGCGTAGGTATCCGCCTCGTCCAGATAATGAGTGGCGAACAACACGGTGCGACCCTGGGCCGTCTCGGCGTGCATAGCGGCCCAGAACGCCCGCCGCGATTCGACGTCCATCCCGGTCGTGGGCTCGTCGAGCACGATCAGGTCGGGCTTCGCGACAATCGCCATCGCGAACCGGACGCGCTGCTTCTGGCCGCCCGACAACGTCTTGAAGACGCGATCTGTTAGGTCGGTGACACCGGCCCGCTCGAGCGCTTCGCCGATCGGGAGCGGATCCCGGTGCAGGTGCGCGACCAGCGATACCAGCTCGCCCACCTTCGCGTCCTCGATAATCCCGCCGCTCTGCAGCATCGCACCGACCCGGCCCGCGGCGATCGCGCTGACCGGGTCGCTGCCGTAGACCGCGACCGCACCGGCATCCGGTTTCACCAGCCCGAGCAGCATCTCGATCGTGGTCGACTTGCCGGCTCCGTTCGGCCCCAGCAGCGCCACGACTTCGCCCGACCGGATCGTGAGGTCTACCCCAGCCACGGCTTGCACCTCGCCGTACCTCTTGGTCACTCCGTTGAGGGTGACCGCAGTCGTTGTCGTCATGCCGGTAACTCTGCTGCCGGGCGGCGCCCGAACCCTGGGCCGAGCGTCACGACGCACCCATGACAAGTGTCAGCGCCGTCCCCTAGGTGTTCCCCTGGACCAGTCTCCTGAGTCGGAAGTTCCGCATCGACGAGGTGATCTTGAGGAGATTGCCCTTTACGGGTCACTAGATGTCCGGCGCCTCCGAGCGCGGCGTACGGGTGATCGCGATCGAGGCGCCGACCACACAGACCATCCCGAGCAACTGGATCAGGCCCAGCCGCTGGTTCAGCACCAGCAGCCCGGCGAACGCGCCGACGGCCGGCTCCAGACTCATCATGATCCCGAACACCGCCGGCTTCATCCGCCGCAGCGCCAGCGTCTCCAGCGAGTAGGGGAGTACCGACGAGAGCAGCGCGATCGCCGCGCCGACGGCCAGTGCATGCCAATGCAGCAGGTCGCCGCCCGCGGTGATGAGCCCGACCGGTGCGGTGATCAGCGCGCTCACCACGATCGCAAGCGCCAGCCCGTCCAACTGAGCAAACCTGCGCCCGGTCTCGGCACTGAGCAGGATGTAGCACGCCCACAACGCGCCGGCCAGCGCGGCGAACCCCACCCCCGCCCAGTTGACCCCTGACAGTTCGTGCCCGTTCACCAGTACGACGCCTGCAGCGGCTGTCGCGACGGCGAGCAGATCCCGTCGTCGCCGCGACATCGCGGCGGCCAGTCCGAGCGGCCCGATGAACTCGACCGTCACGGCGACCCCCAGCGGCAACCGCTCGAGGGAGAGGTAGAACGACAGGTTCATCAGCCCGAGCACGATGCCGAAAGCAGCAACTGCGAGAAAGTCCCGCCGGGTCCTGCCGCGCAGTTTCGGTCGAGCGACCAGCAGCAGGACCGGCACAGCGAACGCCAGCCGCAGCGAAACCGTGCCAGCAGCACCGAGTCGCGCGATCAACGTCGCAGCCAGAGCCCCGCCGAACTGCACCGACACGACCCCACCCAGCACCATCGCCGTCGGCGGCACCCGAATCCCACGCACGCGCAGATCACACCACGGCCCGCCGAGTCCCCCCGCCCAGCCCATCCACCCCGTGGACCGACGACGTCGCCGGTCGCTCCACATGGTGGACCCCCTCGGGCAACACCGTCGCGTTGCCCAGCCTTTGCACTGGACCTTCCGCGAGGTCGTCGCTCACCCGCCGTCCGCCACGCCTACGCAACCCCTCCAGCAAGCGCTTACCCGACCTGGAGACCAAACTTCTGCATGCGCTGGTGGCGGGCCAGCCCCGAACGGCGCCGGAATCGTGTGGGCTCGGGTTCGAGGGCTCGCGCTCGCGGGGTCCCCGCAGCGGGCGCGCGGTCCCCGCAGCGGGCGGGGGTCCGGGGACTCGTATACCCCTCCAGGCGGTAGTAGGAGTCCCCAAATCGGCTAAGGAGAGTCCCGACCGGCTGGGGAGGGGCTCGCTGCTGGGTTTGGGGAGGTTAACCGGCCTTGCCGGGGGCGTAATCCTCCCAGGTTCGAGCGGTCACCCGACACCGAGCCGGGTTGCTATCCACCCGACACCGAGCCGGGTTGCTACCACCCGACATCGAGCCGGGTTGCTACCACCCGACATCGAGCCGGGTTGCTATCCACCCGACGCCTACCCGGCGCTATCCACCCGCCAACTGCCTAGGGTCGCTATCGGCCCGCGCCTAGCCCCGGTCCGCCGGGGGAGGGTGGCGCCGACGTACCGGCGTGGATGGAACGGCGGGTATGGGGTGCTTGCTGTGGTTGGATCGATGGAGGTGGCGGGCATCGCCTGCTGGCGGTTGTGGTGCTGGCAGCCGCAGACTCCGG
>JAWWOY010001133.1:0-2727 GCA_033851195.1 Kribbellaceae bacterium
AAATCGAGATACTACCCCAGAGAATAATCATGGCTGGGAGATAGCATAAAGGATTATGATGAGTGAGAAAACGAGATTGCTAGAATGTGCCCAAGAAGATAAATGACAAATAAGCAGTGTTCGGCACGGATACCAATGTATCCGGATACTCTTGGCGTATCCGGATATATATACCTACTCGTAGACATTTGAAAAGTATCCGAGTATCCGGATACTTGAGGATATATATCCGGATACTTGCCAAGTATAGCTAAGCATTGCCAAGCATCATTTTTGCCAACGTCGTGAGACCTGTCCTGATGCTGTATATAGTGTTAATCATCCTCAAAATGAGTGACTCTTCGTTATCAGATGTGCCAATTGAACTTCATAGCTATAGCGGCTATGATACTCATGATGAGCCAACCCTACCATCGCTACCACCGCTACCTACCCCTATTCTACCACCCAATGTTCCGCCGCTCCGTCTACAGCCTCCAGGACCAATGCTACCACCAACAACCTCGATACTATTTACGAAGCAATTGTATTCACGATCAATACTCGAAGGCAATCCACCACTACTTAAAATAACCTGTCTACAACCAAGCTGTAGATACTCGCCTACGCCTCAACCCTTAAGCCAGAGTTCAACCGGCAATCTTTGGAAGCACTATACCCAAAAGCATCCAACAGTAGCATATACGATGAAAAGTGATAAGAATACACCATCAAGCCCATCGAGTAGTATGTCGTCATTTTTCGAGCCGCGCAACCTACAAATCCAACCAGCTAGAGCATCTAAGGATGTAGCTAAATACCGAGAGATTTTGCTCTCATTTGTGGTATCAAACAACCTATCTTTACGACTTGTTGAGAGCTATTCATTTCGACAATTAGTACAATTCCTCAACCCAACCACATTATCAGTTTCATCACGGACACTACACCGGGAGCTACAACGCCAATTCGTACGTCACCGAGGCATATTGCAAATAGAGCTCCATTCTCACATCAAAAATGGAGGCCGGATATCTATAACAACAGATGCATGGTCTGCCCGGAACTATACCGACTACGCTGCTGTTACAGGTCATTGGATTAATGATAAGTGGCAACAACGGTCTGCATTGCTAGATGTAGTACATCTTCAAGAGCCTATTCATAGTGGTGAATACTTAGCTCAGGAATTAGCAGCAGTGACGGATAGTATGAATATCACAGGTGCAATCTTCACATGTACACGAGACAATGCATCGTCAAATACAGTCATGCTCGCAGAATATGAGAAGTTGGCTAGTAACTATCAAACGTCTACTCAACAGCCTTGGACATTCACTGTAAAAGAAGGAGATGTCCGATGCATTGCACACATCATCAATATCGCAGTTCAAGCCGCTCTTAAGAGCTTAAAAGCAGACCCAAATGCAGAGACAGAGACATATCGTTGTGAGCAAGGTGCAGCTCGGATTCCACGGTCTATGGATGCTCATACAGAGGTTTCAAATACTCTAGCAAAACTACGAAGACATATTTATGTGTTTCGGAATCGACGAGCATGGAAGGATGCATTGCAAAGACAAATTCAAGCTGCAGGCTTAAAACCACAACAATTATCACTTGATATGCCTGTACGCTGGAATTCAACACATCATATGCTTGAGGGTGCTCTTAAACTTAAGACACCAATTACAGCAGTTTGTACAACACAGCAACTTGATATTAGCATGAAGGATATTGCATTAACTGCAGAAGATTGGGCTACAATTAAGGCTCTTGAACTCTTGTTCTTGATATTCCTAAAGCCATCAAGACGGTTGCAAAGTGATTCATATCCAACATTAAACTTTGCTATTCCTCTTTATCTAAAGATGAGAAATAAAGTTAGGATGATGCAACAAGATCTTGGTGAGCAATCTACAATTGGAATTGCTTGTGGAGCTGCTCTTCAAAAGCTTGATGAGTACTATACTCTTGCGACAAATCAGCAATGCAAGCACTCAGCTGTTGCTACAATTTGTGACCCACGGATGAATCATGGAGTATTTAAGAAGATATACCCAAACAGCACAGATGATACAAGAAGAGCACGGGCGAGGGCACAATTTGAGGATGTTTGTAGAACATATCAGAGACGGGAGTATCACCTTAATATAGAGCGTATTGAGCGTGAAGCAGCTCTTACAGATATATTAGGTGATATAAATACAAGTGAGCAAGAGCCGGATTCTGATGAAGACCTATTTGCATCAGAGGGTATAGCATTTCAGGAGCCAGAATGGAGAAGGTGGATGCTTGAACCAAGGCCTGGTGAGCAGACGGATATCCTCAAATATTGGTCTGCAAAGCAATACCAATATCCGACTATTGCCTGTATTGCTCGTGACCATTTAGCAATTCCGGCAACGTCTGCAGCATCAGAACGGGTATTCAGCAATGGGAGTGATATTATCACAAAGAAGCGGAATAGGTTATCACCTTCAACAATTAGATATCTATTATGCTTACGGGATTGGGGTCAATTACCAGATAGTATTGATAGCGACGATGAGCAGGCAGATAATGAGATGGAATAGGGGTTCATATTGTCACGGGTCATAGTTCTTTAGGATCATTAAAAACTTCATTTTTTATATACTCTTAATTGATTTAAGCCTCATGTATCCGGGCATGTATCCGGATATATACCCTACCTACCCGTGAGGTTTGGCCCGGATACATACCCTACCCGTGGACCTCACGGATACT
>JAWWOY010000778.1:0-3670 GCA_033851195.1 Kribbellaceae bacterium
GGCGGCAGATCCGGACGTGACGCGTGCACCGATGGGGCAGGATCGGCTAGGTGTTGATCAAGGTACTGACGGTTCATGACGACGAACCGGCGATCGTGGAATGTGAGATGCCGGTGGGCAATCTGACAGCGCGGTGGCGGGGTGAGGAGCTTCCAAGCGCCGACGGGACCCACGATGTGGAGGTGGAGACTGTCGGCCACCTGGTCTGGGGCGAGAACCTCAAGGTCTCAGCCGGAATTGCGCGAACAGAGGATGAGACGTCATTGATCGGCCTGGTCGAGGACGTCGAGGGTGCTGTGGTGACGCTACGAGTTGGCGACTCCATCCTTCTTCTTGAGGCCGATGGGGAACCGCCTCTTGGCGTTCTCGGCGAGATGGCTTCGGTGCGACCGCGTGAGTTCGAACTTTGGCCAACAGGTATCTGAGTACGCGCTGACATCGGCATCACCGCGCGGATCGCGGCATGTGCGGACGAGCTCGACGTCCCGACGCCGGTCGGTTGTCGGAGCCGTCGGGCATGATTCCCGCGGTCATCAAGTCATCAATGCTGAGGAGCCCGTGAAGGTATATGTCGCAGGTCAACTCGCTGATAAGACCGCAGTCGCTGACGCCCAGCGCGCGGTTCTGGCGGCTGGCCATGAACTGACCCACGACTGGGCACAAGACCTTGAGTTCACGATCGACTCTGCCTCACGTCCTGAGGAGTTAGCGCACATCGCCCAGACCGATCTGACCGGCGTGATGGCCGCGGACGCGGTCGTCGTTCATTGCGTCAAGTCCTCAGCTTGGACGAGGACTCTTCGTGGAACTCGGCGCGGCGCTCGCGCGGGCCGAGATGGCCTCCTCCGCCACGTGGTCGCAGTGGGCACGATCGTTCACGAGAGCGTCTTCTACTTTCACCCTCGTGTGCGCCGCGTCGCGACCGTGCGGGAGTGGCTAGCCGAGGTCGAATCTCACGCCGCTGGCTGAAGCGCTGTCATCGGCCGTTTCGAGCTTCACTCTTTGCGGCGTGTCCGGACCTGGAGCCGTTCTCCCTGTGAGCGAGACGGGATCCTGGCCAGCGGGAAGAAAACCGTGGCCTGCGAGGTTGCGCCTGGCATGACCACACTCGTCGACCGCGCCGTCGCGGCGCTGCGTGCCAACCACGACACCCTCGCCGCATTGGTGCCGACCTTGTCCGAGGAACAGCTGAAGCGCCCCAGCGGGGCGACGGAGTGGACCGTCGCGCAGACGCTCTCGCACCTCGGCAGCGGTGCCGAGATCTCCCGGAAACCGATCGCGACCGCCGCGGGCGAGCAGGTCGAGGCTGAGGACAACCAGTCGGTCTGGGCCCGGTGGAACACCTCGTCCCCGGCCGAGCAGGCGGCCGAGTTCGTCAAACATGACGTGGCGTACCTCGGCACGGTCGAGGCGCTCAGCGCCGAGCAGCGCGACAACTTGATGATCGACCTGGGCTTACTGCCCCAGCCGGTGCCGCTGGTGGTCGCGCTCGGCATGCGGCTCAACGAGGTCGCCAACCACGCCTGGGACGTGCGCGTCGGAGTCGACCCGTCGGCGACCGTGGACCCAGAATCGGCCGAGTTGCTCGTCGAGCTCTTCGGCGGACCGCTGGCCTTCCTGCTGGACTTCTCCGGCAAGGCCGACCAGGTCGAGCAGGAGGTCCGCCTGGCGATCCCGGGCGGTGGCATCGAGATCACCGGTGCGGTCATCGTGACCGGCGAGGTCGGTGACCCGACGGCCACGTTCGAGGGTCCAGCGGAGGCCGTGGTGCGGCTGCTGAGCGGACGGCTCGGCGCCAAGCATGCCGCCGGCGTGAGCGTGACCGGCAACGTCACGCTGGACGAGCTCCGGAAGGTCTTCCCCGGCTACTAGGCTGCGAGACATTTTGAGGCCGCGCCAGAGCGCGGACTGTTCCGGAGTCCGCGATGCCTCAACCCACATCCACGTCCTCTCATTCGCCAAAGCGCCTAGTACCGTTAAGGGTGCTCGTGTGTCCGATGTGGGGTCGCGGTTTGTCGCAGCGTTGGCGGCCATGGACACCGAGGCGCTGCTCGGGATCTTCGCTTCGGAGGTGTCCTTCCGCGGCATGACTCCCGGCAGATTCTGGGAGGTCAACTCGCCATCGGACGTCGTGCAGGACGTCCTCTACGGCAGGTAGGCGGCGACGATCTCGGGCAGCGTGCCGATGCGGACGTCGCCTGCATCAGCAAGCAGCCTTGCTCGATCATCTGGACTGAGTTGGTCGTAGGGAACAGGTTCGGGCGGGACTTCCTTCCACGTCGACGGCCAACCCTTGACCCGAGTCGGCAGCACGAGGACTCCCCAGGTGTCGGATCCGCCCTCGCGAAGCACCAGCACCTCCGCGACCAACTGGACCTGGTGCCCCACCAGGTGCCAGGAGTCCGGGAGGACGGCAGCGACCAGATCCCGTATCGGGGTCGTCGCGACTCGCGAATCTCGCGATAGCCCTCCGAGCGCGATCTTCAGTCTCAGGCCCCGGGCCTCGTCTGTCATGGCCTGAGGGTGTCATGGTTTGGGTCGCGCGCACGTCGGCATGACCGCGCGGACCGCGGCAGATGCGGACGTTGCCCCGAGGGTTGCGAGCCGTCGCCGGATCACCGGACGAAAATCGTCCGCAATGCCTTCTAGGCTGTCCACATGCCTGCCGATCGCTCGACGGACGACCTCACCATCCGGCCGCTCGCGTCCGACACCTGGCGTGCCTTCTCCGACCTTGTCGAGCGGCACAACGGCGTGTTCGGCGGGTGCTGGTGCACGTGGTTCCACACGCTGTCCCGCGACAAGGACAAGGACCGCACCTACGAGAGCAATCGTGATCTGAAGTGCCAGCTGGTCGAGGACGGGCGTGCACACGCCGCGCTGGTCTTCGACGGCGACGAGGCGGTGGCCTGGGCGGAGTACGGGCCACCGGGAGAGCTGCCCAACATGAAACATCGGCAGGAGTACGAGGCGGGACTCGTTACGGCGCCCGACTACCGGATCACCTGCATCTTCGTGGACCGACGCTACCGGCGCGGCGGCGTCGCGGCGCTGGCGCTCCGAGGTGCTCTGGACCTGATCTCCCAGGCGGGTGGCGGGGTGGTCGAGGGATACCCGCACGACATGTCGAAGCAGCCCGAAGGCAAGAAGATGTCGTCCTCCTTCCTCTACAACGGCACCCGCAGGATGTATGAGGAGGCCGGTTTCACCTACCAGCGGTCGAAGGGACAGAAGAACTGCGTGATGATCCGGACGATCGCTCCAGCCTGACCTGGGTCCACAGACAACAACCGGATTTCGGCAGATCCGGTAACGGCGAGCACACGCAGGCGAGGACGGATTCCCCTCGCCGCGTCGGATCGGTGCCGCCGTGGCCGCCGCCAAGCCGGGCCGGACGAGACGGTTTCCGGCGCGTCCACGCCAAGACCACTGGTCACACTCCGTGACGAACTTGGCCGTCTCCGGGCAGCCGCTCATGGCCGCGAGCAGGCAGTTTCCGATGGCCGCCAACAGGCCGCACGGCTGGCCCAGCCGCTGCCATGGAGAACAGCCACCCGGGCAACGAACCGAGCGGCCCGCGCCGGCAAAGGTCGCCGCGGCACCGAGGTCACGTGTGCCAGTCCCGACTGCGAGGCGGTTTTCTGTCCTTTGACGAGCGCGAAGCGCCGTC
>JAWWOY010000779.1:0-5185 GCA_033851195.1 Kribbellaceae bacterium
TCGCCTCGGCGGGATCGGCGATCATCAGCGGTCGCATAGTGCACCGGACCGGCCGGCGGACGGTGGTGATCGGCAGCGCCGTGGCGACACTCGGGCTGGCCGCTGTGGCCTTGCTGGCGCGCGGCTGGACCGGCCCGGATACTCCGCTGGTACTGGCCCCAGCGCTGTTGGTGGCCGGCTGCGGATGTGGGTTCGTCATCTCGGCAAACCAGACGCTCACCCTGCGCGAGATAACCCGCGCCAATGCCGGTGTGGCTGCCGGGGTCTACGAGACCGGCCAGCGCATCGGGACGGCCCTCGGCACCGCACTGGCCAGCGCGCTGTTCTTCGGTGAACTCGCGCAGACGAGGGGCGATTACCACGCCGCCGTCGGGCTCGGCCTGGCCAGTCCCGCGGTGCTGGTCGGGGTTGCCTTCCTGATCAGCCTGGTGGACATTCTGCGACCGGTACGCGCCAGCACCCCCGTGGTCGATGTCGAGATTGCCAGGTAGGCGCCGGGCGCTTTCGCCAAACGGTTCGAGGATGCCGGCCGGGATTCGAGGTGTCGCAATAGCACAAATTTCCCGATGATGCGGTTAGTCACCGTTGCGCACCTGGTGCGATCAAACCTCTGAAGTTGCTGGCAGGCCTCCTTGAGTTGGCTGTGAACGGTCACCGACCCTGGACTGGGTTCGCGTCGCCCCAGTAGTTTTCTCAAGGAAAATCCAGCGGATCCAACCTCTGATGGATCCCCGATCTGGTGGAAAGAATGTGCTTATGAAGCGAGTGCTTTATGCGGGTGCCATCGCTTTGGTTGCGAGCGTGGGTATCGCGAGTTCCGCGAGTGCGGACACGGCGGTGAATTTCGGGTTCAAGTACGACGTCAGGTACGGCGACCATGGTCTGTCGCAGCCGTACGCCGGCCCGACCACCACCGGGCAGAGCTACGGCACCGGCGTGGCCATCCAGGCCAGCGACACCAGCCAGAATGTCTACTCCTTAGTGGAGGCGAACCCCAACATCGGCGTGGGTGGCGCCCGCGGCGCTTTCCCGGCGGCCAGCCGGACGATAGCGCCCAGCTCCTCCACTCCGAGCTATTTGGGGCCGTACTACATCGTGCGGCGCACCAGCGACGGAAAAATCGATACCACATTCGGTGACAATGGCTACGTCAGCGTTTTTGGTAACAGTACCGACAGCAACTATAAATTCACCAGCCTGGCCATCGATCCCGGCACCGGCAACATTGTCGTCGTTGGACAGGAAACCACGTCCACTGGTCCGGTGGGAATTGTCGAACGCCTGCTACAGCCGGCCGGCGGATCCGACACCGCCAGTCTGGATACGAGCTTCAACGCCAGCGGTACCACGCCGGGAGTCGTCACGATCTCCACGCCCAGCGGCAACAACAATCCCATCCTGTACAGCGGTTCCGTGGTCGACGAGGGCGCGGGGCACAGCGGCGCGATCGTGGTGGGCGGCGTGGACAGCGGCGCGTCGTCGAGCTTGGTGCTGGCGGCCAAGATCAGCAGCTCCGGCGGCTACGACACTGTGTTCGGCAGCAACGGTGTGGTCGAATATCCGGTGCAAAGCGTGAACGGTTCGGGCACGTCGGCGGAAATCACCAACGTCAGCCTCAGTGGCGCTCACTCCGACTTCCCGGACGTGATCCTGTCCGGGTTCTCCTTCACCAAGGGCACCAAGGACGGCCCGGCGGCCAAGGCGACAGGGCTCACCGTGGCCGTCAAGGATCGCACCGGCGTTCTGGACACCAACTTCAACGGCACCGGGCAGCTGATCAACCCCAATTATGGTGAGGCGGTACTGGCCCGGGTCAAGAGCACTCACGCCGGCTCGAACGGTGGCACGGCTGTTGATCTGGACATCGTGTACGGGACCGTCGGCAGCGATGCCGCCGAGTTGGTGGACTACCCGATAACGAACGGAGTCCCGGACATCGCCAATCCCACGGCGACCAAGACCGGCACCTTCACCGTCCCCACCGATTTCGCCTCCATGCAGGGATACACCTTCAACTCCAGCGGGCAGATCGTGGTCAGCGGCGACACCAGTGCCAACTCGGAGATGCTGACCGAGATCCGCGGCGCCAGCGCACTCGGCTACTAGTCACGACCCTCTGGTGAGTTGCTCGGGTAAGCCGCGCGGCGAGGTTCCTGTTGGTCAGGACCTCTGCCGCGTGGCTCCCCTCCAACCCAGCCGGGTGCGTGATCCAAGTTGCTCATAGCAACTGTTCTAGTGTCCCGTGAGGGCAACTAGGGAGTGGTGTTCATCAGGTCGAGGGCGCTCTGCTGTCGGGCTGCGTCCGTCTTGTCCACCGGGCCGTACCACCGGAGTCCGTACTGGTCGAGGGCATTTCGGTCGGCCGAGTAGGCGCGATCGGCCTGGCGTTTCAGGTAGCCGGTGTACGGGTGGTCGGACAGCGCGGCGTTGAGCTTGCCGAGCCCCCGCACGTGAGCGCCTTTGAACGAGGGCCCATCGCCGCCGCAGTCGCCTGATTCGCAGGGCTCACGCAGGATGCCGTCGGCGGTATTGAGGGAGGAGGACGTCGTAGCGGCGTCGGCGATCTGCCGGGCGGTGGTCAGCAACGAACTGTCGCCGGTTGCGCGGTTCAACTCGGTCAATGCGGCCAGCAACACGCCCTGGTTGTAGGACCAGGCGGTATCACCGTTGTTGCGGCAGGTGGACAGGCTGATGCCGTCGTTGACCAGGTGTGAACTGTTGATCATCCCTGTCGTCTGGAACCAGGACCAGCCGTTCTTGGCGCGTTGGAGGTAGGTCGCGTCGCCCCCGATCCGGTTGTGGAGCGCCGCGCTGAGTTGGATGTAGAGCGAGTTGGAGATGGCGTTCTTGTAGGTCTTCGCCTGGCTCCACCACACGCCACCGCCGCAAGTGTTGTCCCAGTACGCCGCCATGTGGTCGGCGTCCGCCCGGGCGGTGCTCAGATAGCGGCTGTCGCCGGTCAAGTCATAGGCAGCCACCCACGCCAACCCCCACCAGCCGGTGTCGTCGATGTAGTCGTTGCGAAACTGGCCCTGCTGGGCGTTGAGGTTCAGGTCGTACGTCCGGGCGATCGCGTACCGGTAGCTGCCCATGCCGGTGACGCGGATGTTGTCGATCACGGCGTTCAGTGCATTCGCGGAGTTCCACCAGCCGGTGGTGTCGAATAGGCCCGTGGAGTAGTTGTAGAACTCCATCTGTGCGGTGGCAGCCGCCGTACGCTGGTCGCTCGCGTTCCAGGTGGTCCGCGCCCACGGCGTACAGGCGATGTCGGGGCGGTCGCCTGCCTTGCCGCAGGCCCGCAGGGCGCCGACGCCCCGGTTGTTCCAGTCGTCGACGTTGAACATCAGCGTGCGCCAGGCGCGCTGCCCGGCCGGGATGGCCGTGTTGCCCAGTCGACCCTTGGGAGGGCGTCGGCGGATGGGCGGACAACGATGTCAGGAGCGCAACCGCAACTAGCTGTGAAGCCATCATGATGGGTCTCCCTGGGGCGGGCGAGAGAACGCTCCAGGAAAAACTAAGTGCACGCTGTGACGTGGTCAATACGCCAGGTGAGTCGGCCCTCGGTCACTTCGCGGGCTCGCTTTGCGGGGTCGGCCCGCCGTCCACGCACCCATAACCCGGCCGGCAAGCGTTTCCCCTGCTATCCAGGGCTACTTGTGGGTGCTTGGACGGTGGGCCTCGCGTCGTGGCGGTTATCCTCGGCCGGTGAGCAGTGCTAGCGATACAAACGGCGTCCAGCCCATGTCCGAGTCGGTCAGTGGTCAGTGGGACGGCGTCGACGTGCACTTCGGGGAGGCGGGCGGCCGGCTCACCTATGGCAGCTACCTGCGGCTGGGGGAGTTGCTCGACCAGCAGCGGCTGGAGTCGGATCCGCCGGCGCATGACGAGCTGCTGTTCATCACCATCCACCAGGTGTACGAGCTGTGGTTCAAGCAGATCCTGCACGAGGCAACGGCGTCCCGCGACGCGATGCTGTCGGGCGAACTGTGGCTGGCGCAGCACCTGCTCGGCCGGGTACACACGATCGAGCGCACGCTCACCCAGCAGATCGACGTCCTCGAGACGATGACGCCGCAGGACTTCGGGGAGTTCCGGAACCGGTTGGCGCCGGCCAGTGGGTTCCAGTCGGTGCAGTTCCGGGAGATCGAATTCCTCTCGGGCGCGAAGGACCCGTCGTTCGTGAAGCGGTTCCGCGGATTGACCGACCTGGAGAAGGAGCGGCTGGCCCGGCGGCTGGAGGAACCGACGCTGTGGGACGCGTTCCTCACGGTCCTGACCGACGCCGGCTTCTCGACATCCTCGGAGGAAGACACCCGCAAGGCGCTGTACACCGTCGCGCACGACCGAAGCCGGTCCGGCGCGATCTGGGAGCTGGCCGAGGCGCTGCTCCAGCACGACGAACTGGCAGCCGCCTGGCGAGCCCGGCACGTGGTGATGGTCGAGCGCATGATCGGCACCAAGCCAGGCACCGGCGGCTCCTCCGGCGCCGGCTACCTCCGCAGCCGCTTAGAGCTGCGCTACTACCCACTCCTCTGGGGCCTCCGCAGCTCCCTGTAAACCCGCCCGGTCGGCCCGAGCCCTGTCCCGTCGGCCCCGAACCTTTGGCCTCGAACCTTCGGCCCCGGATCTGCCGGCCCTGAGCCCTGATCTGTCGGCCCGAGCCCTTGATCTGTCGGCCCTGAGCCGTTGATCTGTCGGCCCTGAGGTCTGTTCCGTCGGTCGATGGCGGGGCGTTGCAGCGATGGCAGGTTGTAACCCGCTATCGGTGAGGCAAGCCGCTATCGGGCTAGCGGTTGTCGATCGGGCGGTCGAGGGCGTCGAGGAGGCGGGCGATGATGGCGTCGGGATCGCGGGTCCAGTCGCCGACGAGGACGTGATGTACCCGCCAGCCGCCGCCGGCCAGTGCGCGTGGATGGGTGCTGAGGCGCTCCAGCAACGAGTCTGCGGCGATCCGCTCCGGTGTGTCCACGAGCACCGCGAGCTGGAACCCCACATCGCCGGTACGACGAAGCGCGAGGTCGCAGCGGAACACCGACTCGCCAACCTCGGTACTCACTTCAACGCCGCGAGCGCGCAATGCCTCGGCCAGTTGCCGGATCACGGCCGTGCCATCCGACTCAAGGGCAACCGAAGCGGCGCCGCCCGGCCCGAGGTCAACCGGCCGGGGAATGCCGGACCCGGGGTC
>JAWWOY010001142.1:0-2872 GCA_033851195.1 Kribbellaceae bacterium
CCAGGTCGCCTTCCGTACCTATGCCCAGGTCGCTTTCCGCGGGACACATTCCCGGGCGCGCGGGGTCCAGCCGCCCGGCCCTTCCCGGGGTATGCCTCGCCCCCTCCGCAATATGCCCGGCCTGTGTCGTCACACCTCCCGCGTCCTCCCGATAGCTGCGTCCTTCCCTGGTCGGGGCGGTGCAGGTCAAGAGTCTTCGATCCCGAAGGGACGCCGAAGGCGCTCTTGAGGTGCGCCGCCCCGACTCGGACAATTCACGCAGCGGAGGACGCGGAACCACCCGCACCCCGTCTCGAACCCGAACAACCCCGGGCGTATCGCCAGAGGTCCTTCCACCACTCTGCGACAAATCTCACCCGGCAACTCGGGACCGATGAACCCCGACACGCCCGGTAACAAGGGACCGACGAACGTGGCGGTGGAGCACGGGCGGGGGCGGCGACACTCGCGGCGGGCCGGCGTACCCGCGGCGGGTCGGCAGGCCCGCGGCGGACCGGCGGGCCCGCGGCGGACCGGCGTACCGCGTACTCGCGGCGGGTCGGCGTACTAAGGGTGCCGTGGCGCGGGTTAGTACCGGTCAGAGGGGCCGGTCGTTAGTGGAGGAGGGGGTCGATCGCGGCGGCGATGAAGAGGAGGGCGAGGTAGATGTTGGAGAAGTGGAAGAGGCGCATCGGGCGCAGCGCGGCGCCTTCGGCTCCGGTGTTGGCCCGGGCCAGCAGGGCGAAGGTTTCGCGGAGGAAGACCACGCCCAGCACCACGGCGGCCAGCGGGTAGAGCCAGCCGGTGCCGGCGACGGGCCAGAGCGCGATCGAGGTGACGACCATCACGATGCTGTAGGCCAGGATCTGGCGGGCTGTTGCCACCGAGGTGGCGACCACCGGAAGCATCGGGACGTCCACCGAGGCGTAGTCCTCGCGGTAGCGCATCGCCAGCGCCCAGGTGTGCGGCGGGGTCCAGAGGAAGACGACGCCGAAGAGGACCAGCGGGGTCCAGGCCAGGTCGTTCGTGACCGAGGTCCAGCCGATCAGGGTCGGGAAACAGCCGGCGATACCGCCCCAGACGATGTTCTGGACGGTACGGCGCTTCAGCCACATGGTGTAGCCGAAGACGTAGAAGAGGTTCGCCGCCAGTGCCAGCGCCGACGATAGCCAGTTCACCAGCAGGCCCAGCTCCAGCGTCGCCAGGACACCCAGCGCCACGCCGAAGATGGTTGCCGAGCGGGGGCTGACCGCGTGCCGCGGGAGCGGACGGCGGCGGGTGCGGCGCATCTGTTCGTCGATGTCGCGGTCGAGCACGCAGTTGATCGTGTTCGCGCTGCCTGCGGCGAGGATGCCGCCGAGCAGGGTGGCCGCGACCACGCCCAGTCCGGGCACACCACCGGCAGCCAGGAACATCACCGGCACGGTGGTGATCAGCAGCAACTCGATGATGCGCGGCTTGGTCAGACCGACGTACGCCTTGATCACGTCGCGCACCGACGGACCGGGCACCTCTAGCGAGGAACGGTCAGCAGGAAGCGGCGCTGTCGGGTACGACGTCGTCGCGGCAGGACGCGGGTCGACGGTCGTCACGAACACCTCGAACGAATTGAGTTGACGCCGGGGACCGGCGCTGACGGTTCGACAGTCTACGACCGCCCGGCGGCACGGATTGCACCCCTCCCAGTCAGATTGCTCACGCGGCCTTCGGGGCACCGGAACGACGCCCGCTGCCAGCCGTCCGGGAGTGTCGGGGAACAACGACGGGGTGGTACGGGTTGCCGAGGTGTGGAAGGCGAAAGACACCCGGGCGAGTAGGCTCACAGACAGTGACGCGCGGGGACGCGATCGGCGTGGGTTCGCACGGCCAGGCCGGCCCCGCCGACGCCAAGCAGACGTGTTCGCAGCCATCGAGAGGAGCGCCGCCGGCGTGAGCGAGAAGACCAACGGAAAGCTTGACTGGACCGAGCTCGACCAGCGCGCGGTCGACACCGTGCGAGTGCTCGCGATGGATGCCGTGGAGAAGGTCGGCAACGGCCACCCCGGTACGGCGATGAGCCTGGCGCCCCTGGCCTATCTCCTGTTCCAGAAGGTGATGCGGCACAATCCCGCGGACCCGCAGTGGCCGGGTCGGGACCGGTTCGTGCTCTCGGCCGGACACTCCAGCCTCACTCTCTACATCCAGCTCTACCTGGCCGGCTACGGCCTCGAGCTGGACGACCTGAAGGCGCTGCGCACCTGGGGCAGCCAGACGCCCGGGCACCCGGAGCACGGGCACACGAAGGGTGTCGAGACCACTACCGGCCCCCTCGGGCAGGGTGTCGGCAACGCGGTCGGGATGGCGATGGCGGCCCGTCGCGAGCGCGGCCTGCTCGACCCGGAGCCGCCGGTCGGTGAGAGCCTCTTCGACCACGACATCTACGTGATCGCGTCGGACGGCGACATGCAGGAGGGCGTGTCCGGCGAGGCTTCCTCGCTGGCGGGCCACCAGCAACTGGGCAACCTGACGCTGATCTACGACGACAACAAGATCTCCATCGAGGACGACACCTCGATCGCCTTCTCCGAGGACGTCGCCGCCCGCTACGAGGCCTACGGCTGGCACGTGCAGCGGATCGACTGGACGAACGGCGGCGCCGGCTATGAGGAAGACGTCCAGGGCCTGTACGACGCTCTGGTCGCCGCGAAGGCCGAGACCTCCCGGCCGAGCTTCATCCAGCTCCGCACGATCATCGCCTGGCCGGCTCCGAACAAGCAGAACACCGGCAAGGCCCACGGTTCCGCCCTCGGGGCCGAGGAGGTCGCCGCCACCAAGCGGCTGCTCGGCTTCGACCCGGAGACGGCCAAGGGCGAGAGCCTGTTCGACCACCACATCTACGCGATCGCCTCGGACG
>JAWWOY010000831.1:0-5730 GCA_033851195.1 Kribbellaceae bacterium
CCTGCCGGGATCCGGAACCCGACCGCGCGGGTGAGCCCGTTCACCCGCTCCAGCAGCGACCGGGTGGTGGACTCGCCACCTGATTCGATCCGGACCACCAGGAAGATCGCCGCCCCGGTCAGTGGCGTCAGCACCGCCTGGGGCAGCGCACTGGTCGACGCGGCAGGTCCAACGGCCGGATCGGTCATGGTCGGCTCCTTCAGCGAGGTGGTCAGCGGCGCTGGGCGTCATCATGCAGCTTGGCAGGTCGACTCAGCCCGGCCGCATCGACCGGTCCAGGAAGGCGATCAGGAGCGGACTCCCGCGTGCGTGGGGGAGCAACACCTAGTGGTCACGGAGCGGCGACGTGTAGCGGTTGCTGATCGGGTCGAAACGCGGGTTGAGCACGACATCAGGGGCCTTAGGCAACAACACGATCGCCTCAGCCCGTACGGCGGCGGTGCCCCGGTCGCCACCGAGCCGAACGCATACCGGATCAGGCCACGGCCGGGGAACAGCGCGAGGACAGCGGGAAGCGCGCCAGGCCCAAAGCGACAGGGGGCCCGGCTTGCCGCAATCTCATAGAGTCACGTTATGGACTCGCAGCACCCCCAGCAGCCGCAGCAGGCTGGGCCACCGGGAGATCCCCAGACCCCCGGGCAACCCAACCCGCCGCAAGCCCCGCCCTGGGGGCCGCCACAACCGCCGCCAGGTGCAATGCAGCCTGGGCCGGGGGAGCCGCCGTTCTGGGGGCCACAGCAGCCGCCCCCCTGGGGTGTGCAGCGACCATCCTGGGGGCAAGCGCCGTACGGGGCGGCGCCGCCGAGGGCTCCGCGGGTGGTCGCTGCGCCGCCGAGCACGCCCTTCCATCGGCTTGCCCGGACCGAGCTGTACCGCTGGTGGCGTCCGCTGCTGGGAACTTTGTTCCTGCTGGTTGTCGGCTTGCTGGTGACAAGTGGTGTGCTGATTGTCTGGACGATCGCGCATGGCGTTCTGGCTGGCAGCGTCGAGGTGCCGCAAGGCAACCAGATCTTCCCGAACCCGACCGAGGATCTTGCCGTCACGCTGGTGATTCTCGGCGTACTCATCCCGGTAGTACTGCTCACCGTCCGGCTCGTCCAACGCCGTCCGATGGGCAGCGTGGTCTCGGTGCTGAACCGGCTGCGCTGGCGCTGGCTGCTGATCTGCTGCCTGCCGGGCCTCGGGTATCTCGCGCTCTCCTACGGCCTAGGCCTGGCGGCCGGTGCGGTCTTCCCGGCAGGGGGTGATCCGGTGTCGGACCAGGGTTCCTGGGTGGGCTGGGCACGGTTCGTCGTTCCGGCGCTGGTCGTGCTGTGCCTCGTGCCGTTCCAGTCGGCGGCGGAGGAGCTCTTGTTCCGGGGCTGGCTGGTGCAGGCGATCGGCGCCTACTCGCCCGATGGAGCTGGGGGCAACAGGTTCGTCCAGGTGGCCCGCGTCCTACTGCGGTCGCCCTGGCCGGCGTTGGTGATCAGCAGCATCCTGTTCGTGTCTGCTCACGGGTACACCGGCTGGGCGATGGCGGACATCTTCCTGTTCGCAATGACCGTCGGCTGGCTGGCGATCAGGACGGGTGGCCTCGAATCAGGCATCGCGCTGCACACGCTGAACAACCTGCTCGCCTTCCTGCTGCCGGCCGCCACAGGTCAGCTCGACGGCTGGTCCGAACAGGGCGGCGCGCCGTGGACGGTGCTGCTGGTAGACGTCCCGGCACTCGCCTTCTACGCCTTCACCATCCAGTGGCTCGCCAAGCGCAACCACATCGACCGCCTGACTCCGTCACCGTCACCCGAACTGCCGATCCGCTAGCCGACATCCACACCCCGGCCTGATATCGACGGGAGATTGTCGGCGGTATCTGGCAACCTGTCAGCCGTGACGAACGAAAAGAATGAACCGATCGAGGCCGTCCTGTTCGACTGGGGCGGCACGCTTGCCAGCTGGCACAACATCGACCTGTTCGCGGTCTGGCGGTCCGTGGCCGAGTTGATCGACGCTCAGCATGCCGACGAGTTGGCGGCGAAGCTGGTGGCGGCCGAGGACTCAGTCTGGGCGCGGTCGCGGGACGAGCACCTGAGCAGCACCTTGGAGGAGGTCTGCGCGCTGGCTGACGTGGTGCTGACACCGGCTGCGCTCGCGGAGTACGAGCGGCAATGGCACCCGCACACCGAGCTGGATCCGGACGCGACGGAGATGCTGGCCGAGCTGAAGGACCGCGGGCTGAAGGTCGGGGTGCTGTCGAATACGATCTGGTCCCGGCAGCGGCACGAGGAGATCTTCGCCCGGGACGGCATTCTCGACCTGTTCGACGGGGCGGTCTACACCAGTGAGGTGCCCTGGACGAAGCCGCATCCGGAGGCGTTCCTGGCCGCGATGCGGGCCGCCGGGGCCACCGAGCCGGCGCGCTGCCTGTTCGTCGGCGACCGGCTCTTCGACGACGTCTGGGGCGCGCAGAACGCCGGCATGCGAGCCGTCCATATCCCGCACAGCGCGATTCCGGCCAACCAGATCGGTCACACCGTCGGTGAGCCGGACGCCACCATCCAGCGCCTCTCCGAGTTGCCCGAGATCATCGACGGCTGGAACAAGACCGCCGCCTGACGGGACCCCTGCCGGGCAAGGCGGGGACGTAGACGGACCCCCGGCCGGGAGGGCGGCTCGGGGGTCCTGGGGTGGGGGTCTACTGGCTCGGTATCAGTCTCAGGCAGCCAAGGTCGGGTCGGCGAGGAGCCGGAGCCGGCCGAGCGCCTCACGCTCGATCTGGCGTACCCGCTCGGCGGAGATGCCGTGCACCGCGCCGATGTCGGCAAGCTTTGCCTGGCGGCCGTCGTGCAGCCCGTAGCGGCGTCGGATCACGTCCGCCGACCGCGGGTCGAGCTGGTCGACCAGGCTGAACAGGCCTGAGCGGTCCGACGCGTCCGCGACCAACTGGTCCGGACCCGGCGCGGTCTCGGCCGCGATCAGGTCGCCCAGCGAGGTCTCACCCTCGTCGTCGATCGGGTTGTCCAGGCTGATGTGGTCCCGGCCGATCCGGATCAGGTCGGTGACCCGCTCCTCGTCCAGGTCCAGCTCCGCCGCGATCTCCTCGATCTCCGGCTCCCGCCCGAGCTTGCGCTCCAGCGTGCGCCGGGCGGAACCGATCTGGTTCAGCTGCTCCACCACGTGCACCGGCAGCCGGACCACCCGGGCCTGCTGCGCGATCCCGCGCGTGATGGCCTGACGCACCCACCAGGTGGCATACGTCGAGAACTTGAATCCCTTGCGGTAGTCGAACTTCTCCACCGCACGGATCAGACCGGTGTTGCCCTCCTGGACCAGGTCCAGCAGCGGCATCTGGGACCGGCCGTAGCGGCGCGCGATCGAGACCACCAGTCGCAGGTTCGCGGTCACGAAGCGCTGCTGCGCGCGCTGTCCTTCCTCGGCGAGCCACTCGAGCTCTTCCTCGGTCGCATATCTGGGCGCTCCGCCCTTCTTCCGTCCAACCCGCCCCTCGGCCAGCAGTTGCTCCGCGAGGAGTCCTGCCTCGACCGTCTCCGCGAGCTCGACTTCTTCTTCTGCCGTCAGCAGGGGAGTACGTGCGATCTCCTCGAGGTAGAGACCGACACTGTCCTTGCCGTCGATACCATCGTCCGTCGACCGGACGCGAGCTGTGCGAGCCACCGAAACTCCCTTCGTCGTTACATGGAGAGCAACGCTCGAGTGAGGTTCAAGATTCCACGATGAGGTGTAAACAGCCTGAATGTTCCCTGAGATTTCCCGACATCGTGGCTCACTTTCTTCTCATCCCCCCACCCGCCGGACCGGACCGGTTCTGCGCTTGAATCGGGCGCTGTGAACAGGATCGGCTTGATCCATTGGGTTTCGGGGGCTGACTCGACGCCGGCACACCGCTGCCTCGCGGGTCAGAATCCCTGTCAGCTCAGCGATCTGGCGGTGACGATGTGTTGCAAAACACACCGTCCGTCGGTCACTTGAAGTGCAACGCAGCCGGAACCCGGTGCGTTCCCGATCAACGCATCCGGAACCCGGTGCATTCCGGACCAAAGCATCCGGTACCCGGGCGGTTCCGAACCAAACTGAAGGCGGCTCGGCTTCTGCCCGGCACTCAGGCGAGGCCGAGGGTGTCGAGGATCCAGGCCAGCGAGAAGGCGACCTCGCGCCAGGCGTCGTACCGCCCGCTGCGGCCGCCGTGGCCGGCTTCCATCTCGATCTTCAGCAGGACCTCCGCGTCGCCGGTCGCGGTCGCCCGCAGCTTCGCGACCCATTTGGCGGGCTCGACGTAGAAGACCCGGGTGTCGTTCAGGCTGGTGATGGCCAGGATCGGCGGGTACTCCTGCGCGGCCACGTTCTCGTACGGCGCGTACGACTTCATATAGCGGTAGACCTCGGGGTCCGCCACCGGGTTGCCCCACTCCTCCCACTCGATCACCGTCAGCGGCAGCGACGGGTCGAGGATGGTCGTCAGCGCGTCGACGAACGGAACCTCCGCGACGACGCCGCCGAAGGCCCGCGGCGCGAGGTTCGCGATCGCGCCCATCAGCAGGCCGCCGGCGCTGCCACCCTGCGCGACGATCCGTCCAGGCCTGGTCCAGCCTTCCTTCACCAGGTGCTCGGCGACGGCGATGAAGTCGGTGAACGTGTTCCGCTTGGTGAGCGTCTTGCCGTCGTCGTACCAGTGCCGGCCCAGTTCGCCGCCGCCACGCACGTGCGCGATCGCGAACATCACACCGCGGTCGAGCAGCGACAGCCGCGGGATCGAGAACCACGGGTCCATCGAGATCTCGTACGAGCCGTACCCGTAGAGGACGACTGGCGCGTTCCCGTCCTGCGCGACATCCTTGCGCGCCACCATCGACACCGGCACCCGCGTGCCGTCAGGGGCGGTCGCCCATTCCCGGTACTGCGTGTAGGCGTTCAGATCGACGTCTCCGAGCACGGGCTGCTGCTTCAGCAGCCGCCGCTCGCCAGTGGCGATGGCCACGTCGTACGTCGTGGTCGGCGTGACCAGCGAGGTGAAGGAGAACCGGTAGCGCGAGTCCTGCCAGTCGTCGTTCTGCCCCGGCGAGACCGTGTAGATCGGCTCGTCGAAGGTCAGCGCTTCAGGAGCGCCGAACCCGGAGCCGGTACGCCGGATGACAGCGAGCTCGGTCAGGGCGTCCCGGCGGCGGTACAGGATCACGTGGTCGGCGAAGGCATCCACCCCGAGCAGCCGGCTCGACTCGTCGCCTTCGATCAGGGTGGTCCAGTTGCCGGGGTCGTCCAGCGGGGCCGTGGCCAGGGAGAAGTTCGGCGCGTCCGCGTTGTGCACGATCAGCAGTTGGTCGCCGGCGTGCTCGACCTCGTACTCGACGCCCTCGCGACGGGGCGCGACGACGACAGGAGCACCGGTCGGGTCGCTCGCGTCCAGCAGCCAGACCTCACTGGTCAGCTTGCTGCCGAGGGAGATCTGGATCGACTGCTCGTTCCGGCTCAGTTCGACGCCGACCCAGAACCGTTCGTCCGGCTCATCCATCACGAGTACGTCCGCCGCGTCCGTGCCGAGCGGGTGGCGCCAGACCTGGAACGGCCGCCAGGCGTCGTCCACCTTCGTGTAGAAGACGGTCGAGCCGTCGGCGGACCAGGCGGACCCGTAGTGCACGTCCGGCAGCTCGTCGGGCAGCAGTTCGCCGGTGCTCAGGTCCTTGATCCGCAGCGTGAACCGCTCGTCGCCGACCAGGTCGGTCGAGTAGGCCA
>JAWWOY010000842.1:0-9666 GCA_033851195.1 Kribbellaceae bacterium
CCACCTGCGACGCATCCGCGCCAAGGCAGCCGCTGGTGCCGCGACTTGCGGGCCTATCCACTCGGCCAAGCAGGAGATCACCGAAAGCGTGAAGAAGGACGGACCACGGCCATTTAGGGTGTGGTTCCTCCTCTGGCTCCACGAGACCTACCAGCGCACCGCTGAAACCTGCACGCAGCAGGACGTCGACGAATGGCTCGCTTCTGGGCCGACGACGCGAAGCGCCATCCGGACCTTCTTCGTCGTGGCGAAGAAGTCCCGGCTCAACACCGCAGTAACCATCCAGCATCGATCGGCTAAGACCAGTCCGTCCCTGAGCCAGGATCAGCGGCTCGCCTGGATCCACGAGCTGCTGACCGGCACCAGTGAGTCACTCCCCTACCGAGTCGCCGGCATGCTCTTGCTGCTCTACGCCCAGCCGCTGGTCAAGGTACAGATGTCGGAAATCGGTAGGGCACTTGCAGGTGTGGGAACCAACACCAAGTTGAGGGCTGCTGAGCGGCCTGCGAGAGACTACGGCGGCTTGCCGAGCGGCTGGGCGAAGATGGGTAGTTCGTCTTACCGTGGCTCTGATGGCTTCCAGTTTGAAACACATTGGTACCAGAACATGGTGACCCGGGGTCGCTATGAGTTCGAGACGAAGGTACTGCCGTGAGCGTCTCAGATGATCTTCGATTCCAGGCTTTGACGCAGTTTGCCTTGCGGAGGCTTGATCTTATTGGTCGGCCCGAGATCATCACTTGGGCGACACGTGAGGCCCAGTCGGCTTGGTCGTATCCGAGCCTGCTGGCTTTGGCCGGGCTATCGACGCGGGACCCTGACGAAGTTGATCATCTGCTGGCGCTGCTATTAGAGGAGCAAGGCCAAAGTGCGCCGACCGAGTTCCAATGCGGGATGCTCGCAGCTGGAAACATTGCGCGGCAGATCGGTTCAGGTGCACTTGAGCCAATCGATGGTGCGCGGGCGATTTGGAGCGTGGCCAGGCGGGCACCAGCCAGCGAGCCATCCCTCCGCGACTTCGTGGGTCTCGCGAGCGAGTGGGATGACGACCCAGACCATCGAGCCATCTACGAAGAGGAAATTCGCTCGGCTGCGCTGGCCCTCGCATCTTGGCGGCCATAAGTCGAGACGGGGGTATTCAGCTGACCGGACATCGCAGGTTAGCAGCGCCAGGGGCGTGTTGCTCGGGGCGGTCCAGGCTCGGTGGGTGGCCGCCGGTCCCGGGCGCAAACGGGGCGGGTGGCCTTGGGCTGCGGGCCGAAAGTCGCGGTAGCGCACCGGATCGTGCCCGAGGGTGAGTTCGAGGACGCGGTAGAAGACCATGCCTCGGCTGGTCGAGCGGCGGCGGATGAAGCGGAAGGCGAACTCGTTCAGGTAGCTCTGCAAGTGCGCCTCGTCCACCGAGCCCTGGTGGGTGCCCAGCGGCCACCGCTTGGCCAGGGACGCGATCCGCCGCACTCGGCGAGGATCCGGCGGGCCTCGGTGAACGCGTCGGCGTCCGGGCTCCTCGACAGGCGTCGGAGCTCGGGCAGCGACCACTTGCCGTGGCGGAGCCTTCCCCTCATGCCGATAAGCGCGTCAGGCCGTCAGCCGGAGTAGAGACAGAACGGGTGACCGGCGGGGTCCAGGAGAACGCGCACATTCTCCTGCGGTTGATGGTCGGGTAGCTCGGCCCCCAGCTGAACCGCTCGGGCTACTTCAGCCTCGAGGTCGCTCACCTCGAAGTCGAGATGCAGCATCATCTGCTGGCGACCTGGCTCGGCCGGCCACACTGGCCTGACGTAGTCGGGATTGCGCTGGATGCTCAGGTAGGCCACGCCTTCGCCCAGGTCGAGCGCGGCGTCGTTCTCGTCCTCGCGCCAGATGGTCCAGCCACGCAGCTCCGAGTAGAACCGCGTCAGGACCGCGACATCCGGCGCGTCAAGGATCACTCCCCACCAGTCGCGCCGTTCCCATCGGTCAACGGGTGGTCCATCCTGCGGCTGCGATTCCTGGCCCATCCGCGGAGTGTAGGGATCCAGGGTGCCGGCAACAAGGGACGACCATGTCCGTCTTTCGCTGCTGCCGCGACGGCGCGTCACTGGGCTTCGTTTGCCATTGGGCGCGGAGCAGGAATGGCTACATCCAGATGTGGGTCAGCGTCGTCCGCGAAACGTCCGCCGCAAGTCGTCGACCCATTCGTCGGGTATCTCCCAGGGGATGAAGTGTCCGCCACTGTCGTGGGCGGTGATGTTGACATGGTTGTACCAAGAGGCGCGATCGCTCTGAAGGAAGTTCTGAACGCGCTGTTCGCTTGTCGTGACACCTGGCGGGTTCTCGTAGCCGACCAAGGTAATGCCCGTTGGGGCTTCGACCACTGGCCAGCGGTCGTGGGACGGCGTCCACGGGTAGCGGTTGTTGTTGGCATAGGTGCGGATCGAGGTGTCGATCGCATTGCCTGCCCAGAAGATCGTGGCGTGGGTGAGCAGGTCATCTTTGCTGAAGACGTTCTCGATGTTGCCGTGATTGTCGGACCAATTCACCCAGCGTTCCAGTATCCACGCGAGCATGCCCACTGGTGAGTCTGCGAGGCCGTATCCGAGTGTGCTGGGGTCCAGCACGTGTGCCGCCAGGTGGACGGCGAACCGCTTCTCCAGCGCAATGATCCGCGCGCGAGCGGCCGGCGGAAGGTTGTCTGGGATCGGGACTCCCCCGAAGTTCCATGCTCTGTCGCCGTTGAACAGGGTGAGTTTTTGCGCCGATCCGATGTGGATCGCGTACAGCTCGGCGGCGTACTTGTGTCCCAGTTGGCCTGTGATCAGCGCGCCGACATCGCACCCGCCGGCCGCATACCTGTCGTAGCCAAGCACGCTGGTCATCAGTTCGTGCCAGATGTCGGCGATTTTCCAGAAGTTCATGTCGGGCCGACTGGTGAGTGGGGTTGAGAAGCCGAACCCGGGCAGTGATGGGACGATGACGTCGAATGCGTCGGCGGGGTCGCCGCCGAACGAGGCCGGGTCCGCGAGAGCGTCGATGACCTTCGACCAATGCCAGAACGTCCACGGCCAGCCATGGCTCAGGATCAAGGGGGTCGGATTCGGGCCGATGCCTGCTTTGCGCATGAAGTGGACAGGCACGCCGTCGACTTCCACGCGGTAGTGCTCGTACGTGTTGATCCTGCGCTCAGCTGCCCGCCAGTCGTAGTCGTCGCACCAGTACGCGACGAGTTCTTGTAGGTAGCTCCGGGGGACGCCATAGAACCCGTCGTCGTTGCCGACGTCCAGAGGCCACTTGGTCGCCTTCAGGCGGCCGCGGAGCTCATCGAGCACCCCATCGGGGACCTGGATCGGCGTCTGCTCGGCGAGTGGGAAGGCCATATCTCTCCTCTGCTTAGGTTTCGAGGTCGGTGTCGGTCGTCGCGATCTCGATCATGCGAGCCAGGGCACGGACTGATCCGGCGAGCGCCTCGCGCTCTTCGTCATTCAGCCTGGCCACGAGACGTGACAGCCGCGTGATGCGTTCTGCGTGACGCGATCGGACGATCTCTCGACCTTGTGAGGTAAGCGAGAGCAGAATGGCGCGCCCGTCTCGTGGGTCGGGGCGACGGTCGACAAGACCGTCCCGGGCGAGCTTGGCTACCAAGCTGGTGATCGCCGGTTGGGACAGTTGCTCGGTCCCTGTCAGCTCAGTAAGGCGCAGCGGGCCCTTGCGCGACAGTGTGTGCAGCACCGACAAGGTGGAAAAGCTGAACCGTCGCACCGAGGGTAACCGGATGAAGATCGCGTTGAAGTCCTCGATCACGGTAGTCAGCTCGTCGATGTCGGGTAGTCGATCAGGCTGCGGCGGGCTCACCGTCGAACTATATCGAAAATCGATGTAACGATGCTGGCCGGGTCAAATTCTGTTGCAACCCTGAGGCTCCTGAAGCACAGTCGTGCCCATGATCGGATTCGACCCAGCACACAGCTTCGGCCCCGACGTGGCTCGGCGGTATGACCAGTTCCCTCGCGGCGATGAGGCTGCTGCCGCTGACTTTCTGGCCGAGTATGCACGAGGCGACTCAGCACTGGAGTTCGCGATCGGCACCGGACGGATTGCCATTCCTCTCGCCCAACATGACGTCCGGGTAGAAGGGATCGAGCTATCAGCCGCCATGGTCGAGCAGCTCCGGACGAAGCCTGGCGGCACGGACATGGACGTCCACGTAGGAGACATGACGACCACGCAGACCGGACGCACCTATCCGCTCGTCTACCTCGTCTTCAACACGATCTTCAACCTGCTCACCCAGGACGACCAGATCCGCTGCTTCGAGAACGCAGCCCGCCACCTCACCGACGACGGCGCTTTCCTGGTCGAGGCCGCAGTCCCGAGCGCCTGGCTCCCTCGCAACCAGTACGTCAACGCGGAGCGGGTCGAGGCCGAGGCTGTGGTGCTCGATGTCTGCCGGTACGACCCAGTCACCCAGATCCTCGACGAGAACCACGTCCGCTTCGATGCCGCCGGTGTTCACCTGGGCCCAATCTCGTGCCGCCTCGCCTGGCCGTCCGAACTCGACCTGATGGCAAGGCTCGCTGGATTGAGGCTGGTGCAGCGTTGGGGCGGCTGGGAACGCGAGCCCTACTCAGGCGAGGGCATGCACGTCTCTGTGTACCAGCTGACCGACGGCTAGCGGCAGGCGCCCAAGTCACCGATACTTCCCAGCAATAGTCTGAGCTGGAGGGGTTCTAACGTCCCGTGAGCTCGATCGTCCCGGGCGGCAAGGAGTCGCTGGCTGCGCTGTTCCGCAGGTACTCGACCAGGCTCTCGATCAGTGCCTGCGCGGCCCGGGGCGGTTCCAGGTCGCGCCTGCGGGCAAGGACGACCGTGCGGCTCAATCCCGGCGCGCTGAACGGAGTGACCCGAAATCGGTTGCGTACCACGGTGCTTGGCACGACCGCCACTCCGAGACCGGCGTTGACGAACTCCAGTACCGCGTCCATCTCGCCGCCCTCGATCGCGAACGTCGGCTCGAAGCCGGCAGCACGGCACGCAGCGACGGTGGTTTCGCGTAGGTCGTAGCCGGCCCGGAACATCACCAGCGGGACGTCCTTCAACTCCGCGATGCTCATCCGCGCGCGCCGCGTAGGACCCGGCTGCCCGTGCCGCGAGATGATCACGAGATCCTCGGCCAGCAGCGGGATGGTGGCGAGCTCCGGGTCATCGCCGAGCCGGGCATCGACGACGAGTGCGAGATCCAGGGCGCCCTCGGTCAGGTCGCGCTGCAGGTCCCTCGAGCCGCCTTCGTGTACCACGATGTCCACGCCCGGATACGCCTGACGGTACGAGGCGAGCATGGCCGGAAGCAGCCCTGTGCACAGGCTCGGCGTAGCTCCAAGCCGGACCCGGCCTCGCCCTAGTTCGGCCAGTTCGCGGATTTCCCGGCGTGCGGTCTCGGCGTCGGCGAGCATCCGCCGCGCCACTGGTAGCAGGGTCTCCCCCGATGCCGTGAGACGGATGTTGCCGCGGGCCCGATGCACCAGCACGGCGCCCAGGTCGGATTCGAGTGCCTTCACCTGCTGCGACAGCGACGGCTGAGCCACGCCGACTCGCTCGGCGGCCCGGGTGAACGAGCCCTCCTCCGCCACCGCCACGAAGTACGCCAACTGGCTTAGCTGCATGGGCCTAGCATAGCCACTGGCTATCAAAACCAGAGAAATCATCTCTTTGCCCTCTGGTGAACTGAGACTTACGGTGGCAACCGTGGCAATCGACACGCGCGCACGGCCGACCGGCCCAACGCTCACCCTGTGGCAGTCCACGATCGGCAAGAAGGCCGTCATGGCAGTCACCGGACTGATCATGGTGCTGTTCTTGCTGCTGCACATGCTGGGCAACCTCAAGATCTTCTTCGGCCCGCATGACTTCGACTCGTACGCCGCCTGGCTGCGCACCATCGGCGAGCCAGTGCTGCACGATGCCTGGTTCCTCTGGATCCAGCGCGCCGTTCTGCTGGTCGTCCTGGTGCTGCACATCGTCTGCGCGGTGCAGCTGTCGAAGCGCGACCTGGCGGCTCGCCCGACCCGCTACGCGCACGGTCAGCGGGCCAGGGCCAGCTTGGCCACCCGGACGATGCGCTGGGGCGGGATCATCCTCGCCCTGTTCATCATCTGGCATCTGCTCGATCTGACCGTCGGAGTCACCAACCCCGACTTCAACACCGGCCGTCCGTACCACAACGTCGTCGCGGACTTCCAGATCTGGTGGATCAACATCATCTACATCGTGGCGATGCTGATGGTCGGCCTGCACATCAATCACGGCTTCTGGAGCGCCTCGCAGACGCTGGGCCTCAACCGCCCGGCCCGCGACCGCGCCATCCGCACCGTCGGCACCACGCTCGCCGTGACGATCACTGCCGGCTTCCTCGCCGTCCCCATCGGCGTCATGACAGGAGTGGTGAGTTGAGATGATCGAATACACGACCGGCGACGCGATCGTCGACACTGCGGCCCCGAGCGGCCCGATCGAGAAGCGCTGGGACGAGCGGCGATTCAGTGCCAAGCTGGTGAACCCGTCCAACCGGCGTAAGCATCGTGTGATCGTGGTCGGCACCGGCCTCGCCGGCGGTTCGGCCGGCGCGACCCTGGCCGAGCAGGGCTACCACGTCATCCAGTTCTGCTTCCAGGACTCACCGCGCCGCGCCCACTCGGTAGCCGCCCAGGGTGGTATCAACGCGGCGAAGAACTACCGCAACGACGGCGACTCGGTGCAGCGGCTCTTCTACGACACGATCAAGGGCGGCGACTTCCGTTCCCGCGAATCGAACGTGTACCGGCTGGCGCAGGTCTCGACGCAGATCATCGACCAGTGCGTGGCACAGGGCGTGCCGTTCGCGCGCGAGTACGGCGGGTTGCTGGACAACCGGTCATTCGGCGGCGTACAGGTGTCCCGCACGTTCTACGCCCGCGGCCAGACCGGGCAGCAGTTGCTCATCGGCGCGTACCAGGCATTGTCGCGCCAGATCGACGCCGGCAACGTCGAGATGCACCCGCGCACCGAGATGCTCGATCTGATCGTCATCGACGGGCGAGCCCGCGGCATCGTCGCACGCAACCTGATCACCGGTGAGATCCGGACCCACCTGGCTGATGCCGTGGTGCTGGCAACTGGCGGCTACGGCAACGTCTTCTACCTCACCACAAACGCCAAGGGCTCCAATGCCACGGCTATCTGGCGCGCGCACAGGCGGGGCGCGTTTCTGGCCAACCCCTGCTACACGCAGATCCACCCGACCTGCATCCCGCGCACGGGCGAACACCAGAGCAAGCTCACCTTGATGAGTGAATCGCTGCGCAACGACGGGCGGATCTGGGTTCCCGCGAAGAAGGGTGACACCCGCTCCCCCGATCAAATACCCGAGGCCGAGCGCGACTACTACCTCGAGCGGATGTATCCCTCATTCGGCAACCTGGTGCCCCGCGACATCGCCTCTCGTGCGGCGAAGAACCAGTGCGACGAGGGCCGCGGCGTCGGGCCCGGTGGGCTCGGCGTCTACCTCGACTTCAGCGAAGCGATCAAGCGCCTGGGCCGGGCAAGCGTCGAGGAGAAGTACGGCAACCTGTTCGACATGTACCAGCGAATCACGGCGGAGAATCCGTACGAGGTGCCGATGCGCATCTACCCGGCGATCCACTACACGATGGGTGGATTGTGGGTCGACTACGACCTGCAGAGCACAGTGCCGGGCCTGTTCGTGATCGGCGAGGCCAACTTCTCCGACCATGGAGCGAACCGGCTCGGGGCGTCGGCACTGATGCAGGGGCTGGCCGACGGCTACTTCGTGCTGCCGTCCACACTTGCCGACTACCTGGCCCGCGGTGGCCTCGAGCCCGTCGACGCCGCGGACGCCGCGGTGCGCCGGACCGAGTCCGAGGTAACCGAGCGGCTCGAGAAGTTGCTGTCCATCAAGGGCAACCGGACCGTCGACTCCTTCCACCGTGAGCTCGGCACGCTCATTTGGGAGCACTGCGGGATGGCCCGAAGCGAGGCCAGCCTGCGCAAGGCCCTGGAACGGATTCCCGAGCTGCGCGAGGAGTTCTGGAGCAACGTCCTCGTCCCGGGTACCGGTGAGCAGCTGAATCAGGAGCTGGAGAGAGCCAATCGGGTCGCGGACTTCCTCGAGTTCGGTGAGCTGCTGGTCCTCGACGCTCTGGTCCGCGAGGAGTCCTGCGGCGGTCACTTCCGCGAAGAGAGCCAGACGCCGGACGGCGAAGCTTTGCGCGACGACGAGAACTTCAGCCACGTGTCGGCCTGGGAGTACACCGGTGTCGGCGCGAATCCCATCTTGCACAAGGAGAAACTCGAGTTCGAGTACGTACACCCCAGCCAACGGAGCTACGCGTGAAGCTCACAGTTCGGATCTGGCGCCAGGCGGGCCCCGACGCCGAAGGTGAGCTGGTCAGCTATCCGGTCGACGGCATCAGCCCGGACATGTCTTTCCTGGAGATGCTCGACATCCTCAACGAGGGTCTGGTCCTGCGTGGCGAAGAGCCCGTCGCTTTCGACCACGACTGCCGCGAAGGCATTTGCGGCTCGTGCGGAGTGGTCATCAATGGTCGCGCGCACGGACCGGAGCAGACCACGTCGTGCCAGTTGCACATGCGCAGCTTCTCCGACGGCGACGTGATCGATGTCGAGCCATGGAGGTCCCGGGCGTTCCCGGTGATCAAGGACCTCGTCGTCGACCGGTCCGCGTTCGACCGCATCATTCAGTCCGGGGGTTACATCACCGCCCCGACAGGAACCGCGCCGGACGCGCACGCGACTCCGGTGTCGAAACCGGCGGCGGACAAGGCATTCGAGAACGCCGTCTGCATCGGCTGTGGTGCCTGCGTCGCGGCCTGCCCGAACGGATCGGCGATGTTGTTCACCAGCGCCAAGGTGGCTCACCTGAACGCACTCCCCCAGGGTCAGCCGGAGCGGGAGTCGCGGGTGCTGAACATGGTCGCCACCATGGACGCCGAAGGGTTCGGTGGCTGTACGAACAGCGGTGAGTGCGTGAGTTCGTGCCCGCAGGGCATCCCCTTCGAGAGCATCGCCAACCTGAACCAGGAGTTCCTGCGGGCGGTCCGCAAAGGCAACTCCTGAGGCTCAGTTGTGCCTCAGGACATAGAGTCGCGGGTGGTGTCCCTTCTGGAAGAAGAGGGTCTGCGACTGTTCGACCCAATGCTTCTGCGACGCCAGGATGCGCTCGAATCTGCGGATGTCGTGGGTGAGAACGCCCAGCACGGCCTGCTCAGCAGCAAGCCGATGGGCAGTATGAAGCAGCGCGGGATAGAGATCTTCGTTGGCGTCGTGACTGCCCACCAACTCTCCCCATGGCGGATTTGCCATCAGCGTTGTGAAGCCCGCTGGTGACACCTGCAGCGTTCTGACATCTTGCTGCAGATACTCGATGCGGCCTTTGAGTCGTGAAGCCCGTTGGTTCTGCTGGGCTGCGTCCAGGGCAGCTGCCGACAAGTCCGAAGCAACCAGCCGCTCGGGCCTGCAGCGCGCCAGCCGTTCCAGCACGAGCGTCCCCGACCCGCACATCAGATCGATCACCGAGTCAGTTGGACGAGGATCAAGCGCCTCGATAACCGCAGCTGCCACGGTCGCATTGACTGCACCCGGATAGTTGACCGCGCGCCATGCCCGGGCACTGAG
>JAWWOY010000843.1:0-4115 GCA_033851195.1 Kribbellaceae bacterium
ACACCTGCGACACTCCTCCGCATGGGATTTCTCTCCGCCCCGGCGACCGTCGACAAGCGCGAGTACTGGGGCTTCAGCCTTTACGACTGGGCCAACTCCGGCTACGTCACCACCGTCGGCACCGTGCTGTTCGCGCCTTACCTGACCTCGGTCGCCGAGACGGCTGCCTGCGGCCGCGTCGGTACGACGGCGGACCCCTGCCACACGAACCTCCAGGTCCTCGGACTCGGCATCTCCCCCGGCTCGCTGGCCTTCTACGTGGTCACGGTGGCGACGCTGATCTCGGCGCTGTTCCTGCCGATCGTCGGGGCGCTGGCTGACCGGTCGCCGCGGAAGAAACTGCTGATGTGCGGGTTCGCCTGGGTCGGTTCGCTGGCCGCTTGCTGCATGGTCTTCGTCATCGACGGCCGGTGGGCCCTCGGTGCTCTGCTGCTGTTCATCGGCAACTTGTGCCTAGGCTCGTCCCTGGTCGTGTACGACTCGATCCTGATCGACATCGCCCCGCCGGACGACCGGGACGACGTCTCCTCCCGCGCCTGGGCGTTCGGCTACCTGGGCGGGTTCATCCTGCTCGCGATCAACCTCGGGGTGGTCACCGCACACGACGCCCTAGGTCTCGGCCAGGGCACGGCGGTCCGCGTCAGCCTGCTCAGTGCGGGCTTGTGGTGGGGCTTGTTCACCTTCATCCCGTACCTCAGGCTACGGAACCGGCCGCCCGCGAGCGTCGTACCGGTGGGAGGTGGCAACCTCATCAGCCAGAGCTTCGGGCAGCTCTTCGCCACGCTCGGGCATGTCCGGGCCTACCCGACGACGCTGCTGTTCCTGGTTGCGTACCTGTTCTTCAACGACGGGATACAGACCGTCATCTCCGTCTCCTCGACGTACGGCGAGAAGCAGCTCGGGTTCGAGACCCAGATCCTGATCATGACGATCCTGCTGGTCCAGTTCGTCGCCTTCTTCGGCGCGCTCGCCTTCGGCCGGTTCGCCCGCCGCTACGGCAGCCACCGCACCATCATGGGTGGCCTGGTGATCTGGATGGTGATCGTGGTGGCCGGGTTCCTGCTGCCGGCCAAGCAGGTCGCGCCCTTCCTGGCGATGGGGATCGCGATCGGCATCGTGCTCGGCGGCACCCAGGCATTGTCCCGGTCCGCGTTCAGCCAGTTGATCCCGAAGGGTCGTGAGGCCGAGTACTTCAGCCTGTACCAGGCGGGCGAACGCGGCACGTCCTGGCTCGGCACGCTGGTCTTCGGCCTGGTCCATCAGCTGACCGGCTCGTACCGCCCGGCCATCATTGCCCTCGGCATCTTCTTCGTCGTCGGCCTGGCGCTGCTCAGCAGGGTTGACATGCGCCGCGGCATCCGCGAAGCCGGCAACCTCCAACCCAGCATCGTCTAGCGCGTGGTGCCAACCCTGTGCGGACAGGGTTGGCGCCACGTCAGTACGACTTTGTGCACGGGCCAGTCACTGCGGCATGATTTGCGGCCGGCCCGTGCACAAAGTCTGTTCTTGGGTGATTCCCGTGACCTTCCGGTCAGCGGGGCGTGACCTTACCGGTCAGTTTGACGGCGTCGCGCCGGGACGGCCGCCGCCGCCGGGTCCGGCGGCCCCCTGGCGCACTGTGTCGGCGGTCAGGGTTCCGTTGCTGGTTGTCCCGCTCACGACGACCTGCTCGCCGGTCTTGAGGTCTGAGACGGTGCCCTTGGCATTGATCTCGATAGCGGTAGTGCCGGTGAGCTTCACCGTGACGTTCCCGGTCTGCGTCTTCACGACCAGCTGCGAACTGTCCGCTGACACGATGGTGCCGACAGTTCCGCCGCCGCCGGCGGCGCCGCCGCCGGGGCGCCCTTGGCCCTGGCCGTATCCACCCTGGCCGTAGCCGCCCATGCCACGGCCGGCGCCGCCGGCGCCTGCTGGCGGGGTCGAGCCGGAGGCGAAGGCAGCGTGCAGGCCGGCGCCACCGGCCAGCCCAACGGCCAGTACGACGATGGCGACCAGCACCGCCGTGGCGGCCGGCAGGTTCAGCGTCTTGCGCGGTTCCAGCGCCGACTGGACGTCGCGGTCGTCCCCGATAGGTCCGAAGTCGTCGGGGTTGTTGGTGGGGGTGGTCATGAAGGCCTCTCTGACATGCGTGGAAGGAAATCGGTCAGTGCGATTGCAGGGAAGGTCTTACTCATGGCGTAGTGCATCGATCGGACGGAGTCCGGCCGCGCGATTGGCCGGCATGCTGCCGAAGAACAGCCCGACCGCGGCGGACACCGCGAAGGCCACCGCGATCGACGACGGGACGATCACCGGCTGGGTGCCGGCGAGCTGGAACTGGCTGATGATCAGCGCCGAGCCGACCCCGACCGCGCCGCCGATCAGGCTCAGCAGCGTAGCTTCGATCAGGAACTGCCCGAGCACTGCGCGCCGGCTCGCGCCGAGCGCCTTGCGGATGCCGATCTCCCGGGTCCGCTCGGTGACGGTGACCAGCATGATGTTGGTGACGCCGATGCCACCCACGATCAGGCTGATCGCGGCCACGGTCGCCAGCAGTGCGGTGAACGTCGCGGCCGTGTTCTGACTCGTCGCCAGGATCTGCGCCGAGTTCTGGATCCGGTACGGCGACGTCGTGGTCGCGGGCACCCTGTGCCTGGAGCTGAGCAACTGAGTGACCTCGGCCTGCGCCGCGTCGACCGAAGCCTGGTCCTTCGCTTGGACGACGACCTGGTTCAGCGTGCCGTAGCCGGCCTGCGTGGCGCGCAGCGTGCTGATCGGCACGATGACCATCGCGTTGGGGTCGGTGAACCCGGTGGTGTCCTTGCTCGCCAGTACACCCAGCACGGTGTAGTCGACCGAGCCCAGCATGATCGTCTGACCCACAGCCGACGTCGGTCGCCCGAAGAGCTCGCTGGCCGCCGTCTGGCCGAGCAGCACCACCCGTCGTGTGTTGTCGACGTCGTCAGAGGTGAAGGCCTGGCCGTTCGCCACCGGGGTGTTCGTGGCCGGCATATATTCCGGGGTGGTGCCCAGGATCTGCGGGACGGTGTAGCTGGTATTGCCGTTGGTCGCCGTACCCGTACTGGTCATCACCGGGGCGACCGCGCCCACATCCGGGGCCAGCCGGGGGTCGCTGAGAGCGTCGGCGTCAGCGACGGTGAGAGCGTACTGCTGGTTCGCGGGGCCGGCCTGGCCGCGGTTGAAGCCACCGCCGCCGCCGCTGGTGGAAACCGTCAGCAGGTTGGTGCCCATCGCCTGCAGCTGCTTCTGCACGGCCTGGCCCGATCCGTTGCCGACAGCAACCAGAACGATAACCGCGCCGACGCCGATGGCGACCCCGAGCACGGTGAGCAGAGAGCGGAGCTTGTTCGCACCGAGGCCGCGCAGGGCGGCCCCGAACAGATCGCGGAACGACATCAGCCGGTCACCTCGTCGGACACGATCCGGCCGTCGGCGACCACGACGAGCCGCCTGGCCCGCTCGGCCACGTCGGTCTCATGGGTGATCACCACGATGGTCCGGCCCTGTGCGTTCAGCCGCTCGAACATACCCAGTACTTCGTCGGTCGAGTGGGCGTCCAGGTTGCCTGTGGGTTCGTCAGCCAGCAGGATCCGCGGTCCGGTGGCCAGGGCACGCGCGATCGCGACGCGCTGCTGCTGACCGCCGGAGAGCTGGTTCGGCCGGTGATCGGCACGATCGGCGAGCCCGACCATCTCCAGCGCCTGGAGTGCCCGGCGCCGCCGCTCGGACCGTTTCACGTGCGCATAGGTCATCGGCAACTCGACGTTGGCCTGCGCCGTGGTGCGCGGGATGAGGTTGAACGACTGGAAGATGAAGCCGATCTTGCGGCCCCGGACCAGCGCCTGCTGGTCGGAGGTGAGCTTGGCCACCTCGGTCCCGTCCAGCCAGTATTCGCCGCGGCTCGGCACGTCGAGGCAGCCGAGGATGTTCATCAGGGTTGACTTGCCGGACCCGGACGATCCCATCACTGCGACGTACTCGCCGGCCTCGACGTTCAGGGACACCCCGCGGAGAGCGTGCACCGCGGTCTCCCCCACGCCGTAGGTCTTGGTTACCTGTCGGATCTCGATCATGGCGTTAGTTGCCACGGTTGCCACCCCCGCCGCCGCCACCGC
>JAWWOY010000855.1:0-7331 GCA_033851195.1 Kribbellaceae bacterium
CTCGGCTTCGGCGAGAAGTTTTCGGGCCTGCTGGCGCAGGTCGTCGGCGTACTCGCGGGCCTGCGCCTCGAGCTGCTGGGCGTCGGCCCGCGCCTTGCGGATCAGGTCGTGCGACTGGCGCTGGGCCTCGGCCAGGTCCTTGGCCGCGCGTGCCCGCAGTACCTGGGTGCTCGCCTGCGCCTCGGTCTCCCGGCGGGTGGCACGGACGACCACCGCGTTCGCCTCTGCCTCGGCAGCGGCCTTCAGCTTGTCGGCCCTGGCCTGGGCCTGGGCAGTCAGCTTGTCGGCCCCGGCCTGGGCCTGGGCACGAATCCGCTCCGCCTCCGCGCCGGCCGAGGCAAGCACGCTGTCCGCCTTCGCAGTCAGCTCGGCGCTCTCCTTGGCGATTGCCTCCTGGGTGTCCCTGAGCCTGCTGGTCGAGCGGCTGACCACCTTGCGCAGGTGGGCGCGCTTCTGCCGGGCCAGCTCGGCGATCTCCGCAGCCGCCTGCTGCCGGATCGCCTCCGCCTCCGCCTCGGCCGCGGCGATCAGCTCGTCGACCGTCCGCTTGCTCCAGGCCGTCTGCTCCGCTGCGGCGGCGAGCTCGGCCTCGGCGGCCCTGTTCGCCTCCTCGACGATCCGCTGCGCCTCGCCCGCGGCGTTACGGCGGTCCGCCTCGATGCTGTCGATCACCAGCCGGGCCTGGGCCCGGGCATCGGCCATCAGCCGTTCGTTCGCCTCCTCGGCCACCGCCCGCTGCTGAGCAAGCTCCTCGACGACCTCGGCCCGGAGCCGGTCGACCTCGATCGAGATCGCGGCGAGCTTGGCTCGCTCGGTCTCCTCCAGCTGGGCAGTCCGACGCTCCAGCTCCACCCGGTTCTCGCCGCGGAGCCGCTCGATCTCGGCGTGCGCCTCGGCGATCTCCACCCGGGAGCGCTCGCGGGCCGCATCCGCCTCCCGCTCGACGGCGGTGCGGAGCTCCTTCGCCTCGGTCTCGGCACGGGTGATCAGCTCGTTCTCGGTCTGTACCGCCGCCTGCGACACCAGCGCTGCCTGCTCGCCGGCGTCCTCGACAAGTTGCTGGGCCTCCCGGCTGGCTGCCTCGATCGTCTGCTGAGCGGTCTGGCGGGTCTGGTGAGCGTCTGCGAGGAGTTCGTCGATCTCCTCCCGTAGCTGGGTCGCGTGCGCCTCGGCCTCGGCCCGTCGTTGCTGGGCAGCCGCTTGGGACTCGGCCCGGAGCCGCTCGAGCTCGGCGGCCACCTCAGCGCGCAGCTGCTCGGCGGCGGCCTCCGACTCCAGCTTGACCCGCTCGGCCTCCGCCTCGGACTCGGTTCGGAGTTGTTCGGCGGCCCGCTCGGCGTCGTTGAGCAGCCGCTCGGCGGTCGACTTGGCGTCGGCGCGCACCGCCCGGGCGGCCAGCTCAGCCTCGTTGCGGACCCGCTCGGCCTCGGCCCGGATCCGGTCCGCCTCGTCCCGGGCAGCGTCGTTCTCATACTCGGCCTGCTCCCGCAGGGTGTCCGCGATCCGCTGCGCGCGCTCCAGTACGCCGCCCGCTTGCCGCACGCCAAAGGAACCGGCGTCGAGGACCGGTTCCTGAGTCAACGGCAGACGCGGTGCGTCCATGCGACGAGATGATTCCATCTCCGGCCTCCTCTCACAAACAGTCCGGGTCCACTTGGTTACTTCACGTTTTCGCAACGAGCCAGATCATCCAACAGGTAACTTCTCCTCATGCCGCTGCGCGATCTTCCCACCGAGTCGGGGGCTGCGGCGGCCCTGCTTCGGACCGAGGAGCTCCGGCACCGGAGGACATTAGGGCGTACCGAGTGGCATGGTGCGGCTCTCATGTGTCTCGGGGTCGGGGCCGCCCTCGCCCTCCTCTGGCCCGGCTCGGCGAGTACAGGCTGTTACCTCTGGGGGCCTACCTCGGAGCCGGTCACGGGTCGCGGACCCGCCCTTGTGCTGCCCGTCGTGCTGGTTGCGCTGCTGCTCGCCGAACGACTCTGTCCGGACCGGAACGCCCTGCGGCAACGGGTTCGCGGGTGGGGCGCGGTCGTGGTCGGACTGACCACCCTCACGACCTCGGCAGGCCTCATCGTGCAGGCCCGCACCGGCTGCGGAACTTCACCGAGTGTCACCGGCACGGCGCTTTTCGGAGGTCTTGCCGTGGGCGTGGCGACGCACTGGGCGAGCCGCTCACCAGCCCCGCGACCGGTACTCGCGGATCCAACCCGGGGCCTAGAAAATTCTTCCCGAATTGGTTCGGAAAGACCTCTGAACCAGTCCGAACTGCGGGCTGTGTTCCTGTCTCTCGCGTCCCGGACCGGCTCTTCCACCCCGATCAGGGCTGCCGGATTGCCCTTGGCAACCGGCGCTTGCGCGGGGCTCCTTCTGCTCTCCACTGTGCTCCCGTGGCGCGAACTGCTCGATCCGGTGGCTCTGGGGCCCGGTGGCGCGGAGGCCGGCTTGGCCAGAGTTCAGTTATGGGAGATCCCGTATCTCGCTCCCTGGGCGGCCGTGATCGCCGCTACTGCTCTCACGACTCTCTACGCAGCCGTGGCGACGCTTGTACCGACCGAGTCGGGCCAGATCCAGCGCGGGCGAGTGACCCTGCTCTCTGCGGCGGGAGCCGCCACCGGAGTGGTTGTCATCGTCGGATTCCTTACCGCCGTCATGCAGTTGCCACCGAGGCTCTCGGACGGAGTCGGCTATCGGGTAGCTCCCGGAGCCTGGCTCGCCCTGGCCCTCGGCGTGGCCCTACTAGGTCTTGGTACCACCACCACAGTTCTCTCGGTACGACGCCGCAAGCCCGGCTGGTCCCTTCAGTTCGGCACAGCCCTCACGGCCGGATTAGTCGCGGCAATCGCAGGAGTGATCGCACCAGCCGCGGCCAGTCCGGCGTACCGGCCTGAGGTGCTTGCAGGGTCGCCCCACCAGTTGCTGGATCTGCGGGGAGGCCAACTGGTCGACCGCCTCGGTATGCGGATCGCGATCGGCACTTCAGACCCACTGGCCTCCGTGGCCGGAAACCTCGACGGTACGCCGGGCCAGTGGCTGCTGGGCCGGACCGGCTCGGAAGGCTCGACGGTATTCGAGTACCGGGACGGGGTAGCTCTGCCGAGGGTCGCGGTGAGCCATGGAGTGACACCGCCGGTGCTGCTGGGGGTGGCCGACAACCGGATAGTGCTGCTCGCTGGGGGCTCGGGAGACCGCCCGTGGGCCCTGCTGGCGGTGCCCCTGGACCTGGTGGCGGCCGACGTCAGCCTCGCGCACCAGAACCCGGAGGGAGGGCTCTACGTGACGCCTGGAGTCGATGTGCTGGCGACAGGCAAAGGACCGGCCCGGGCCCACCGTGAGGCCGACCGCTCAATGATGCTGTGGGATTCGGATCACACCTGGCAGATCCCGGCCAACCAACTGCGGCCGGGCCTGGTCCTCCGGCACTTCCTGGTAAATCCCGGCCCTGGTGCGCCCGGCAACGCCATCTCGCACGGCCCGGATGGCACCACTGCCTGGCGGACGAGCCGAACCGGCCTGGCTCTGGTACGACGTGACGGCAAGGCGCAGCAACTCACCGGCACAGCGCCAGCCGACTGTTCGCTCAGCTCGGACGTGGCCAGTTCCTCCTTGACCGTGGACGCATTCGCTGTGGACGTTCGCGGCAACGTCTGGCTCGCCGGCGGATCCCCGGTCGCCGTACTGACTCCAGATGGGGTTCTGCGGCCAGTTCCGGGGGCAGTGACTGGTGTGGACAGCATCGAAGCCAGACCAGACGGCACAGTCCTGCTGGGGGCCTCTCCTGGGGGCGGCGACCAGATCCTGGAGATACCTGACGCGGCGGCTGCGGCGACGTCGTACCCGGCCGCTCCTGAGCCAACAGCACGCTGCGACCGCCGCAAGCCTGCAAGGGGCGCTACGACGACCTACAAGGCGACCGTGCTGCCTCCTGTGCCGACTGTGGATCCACCAGTGACCGGAGACGGCCGCCCAGGTCGGTCTGCCGCTGGAACCAGCCGGCAGCTCGTCCTGGACACTAGGGGACGCCTGTCGCAGCTCCGCCTACCGAACACTGCGCAGGTCTGGGCCCCGGATGGCCAGGGCGGCCTCTGGTGGACCGTCTCGACCCCCAGCAAGGTCGCTGCCGAACTCACCATCCATCTCCCCGGCCGGTCCCGTACAGCGACCGTGGTGCCCGACAAGCAGTCGGCCGCAGCCAACCAGCGAAGCCAGTCTGCGGCCGCAACCGGCGACCGGCTCATCACCACAGTCGGCGAAGGCAGCTACGGCTTCTACGGTCCAGGACAGCATGTGAGCCACATCAAGGTCGACGGCAACCTCCGGGCGCACGGCCTGGCACTCACCAGCGCCGGCACGGCTGCCATGGTGCTGGACGACCGACTGGTCTCGGTCACGCGCCATGGCAAAGTGGCCACCCTGCTCGGCGGAGCGGCGACAGGCTGGCCGATCTCGACCGGGATCCGGGCGGGCATTCCTTCCGGCCAGTGGTCCACGGACGGCGAATGGTTCACCGGACCGGACGGCAAGATCTGGGGGTACGACGGCAGCCGGCTGTACCGGGTCGACGGACCTGGCCGGGTCACGGTCGTCGCCGGCCCCGACCAGGGGGTGCCGCAGGCTGCGGACGAGATCACGGTCATCGGCTCGGCGATCTACTTCGAACTCGGCACCGATGTCGTCCGGCTGGAGCCCACCCGATGACGGATGCCGAGCAGCTGCCCGACGAGGAACTCCCCCGCCAACTCGATGCGGCCGAGGATGAGCTGGCGAGCGGGCTGCACCGCTGGTTCGCCCGGGCCACTCTGCTGGCCTGCCTGGCCGCGGGAATCACCCTGCTATTGCCCTGGACCTTCAGCCGCCGACTCGGCTTGTCGGTCTGGCAGCTCGGGATCGAGGACTACCCGGCGCTCGGGCTGACCTGGCTCGCCGGCCTGGTCGCCTCGGTGGTTGCGCTGGTCGTCCGCTCCGGGAAGTACCCCCAGATCGCCACCACGATCACTGGGATCGTGGCTCTGGTGTACGCCACAGCCTCCTGGCAGGCGAACGCACTGGACTCCGCCAGCGACAGCTGGGCGGGGCCAGGACCTGCCTTCGCGGTCGTCTCCGGCCTGATCTGGCTGCTCTGCGCCACCGCCCAGCTGATCGCGGACCGGCTTCGCACCTCGGCTCCGACCGACCAGCAACTCCAGGACGCGATCGACCGCCTTCGCCGCACCCGATCCCAGCGCTGAGTGGCGGCATGAGAAAGGCCCCGCGGACGATGCCGTCCGCGGGGCCTCTGCCTTTCGGTCAGCTCAGCTGTCCTGGATGCCGGACTTGGTTCCGCCGGCGATCTCGGTCAGCTCGAGATCCGCTGCCGGCGCCTTCTGGGTGCCGGTGAAGGTGAAGACCTCGGTCGTGCCGTCCTCGTTCAGGGAGCCTTCCGGCGCCACGTCGACGATGACGATCTGGCCCGGCCGGAGTTCACCGAACAGGATCTTCTCGGCGAGCAGGTCCTCGACGTCGCGCTGGAGTGCGCGACGCAGCGGACGGGCGCCGAGGACCGGGTCGAACCCGCGGTCGGCGACCAGTTGCTTCGCCGCCGGAGTGAGCTCGATGCCCATGTCCTTGTCCTTCAGCCGCTCCTCCACCTGCGCGACCATCAGGTCGACGATCCGGACGATCTCGTCCTTCAGCAGTTGGTGGAACACCACGATCTCGTCGACGCGGTTCAGGAACTCGGGGCGGAAGTGCTGCTTGAGCTCCTCGGCCACCTTCGCCTTCATCTTCTCGTACGACCCGGACGAGTCGCTCGACTGGCTGAACCCGAGGCTGACCGCCTTGGCGATGTCCCGGGTACCCAGGTTCGTGGTCATGATGATGACGGTGTTCTTGAAGTCGACCACGCGGCCCTGGGCATCGGTCAGCCGACCTTCGTCCAGGATCTGCAGCAGCGAGTTGAAGATGTCCGGGTGGGCCTTCTCCACCTCGTCGAACAGCACCACGCTGAACGGCTTGCGGCGCACCTTCTCGGTCAGCTGGCCACCCTCTTCGTAGCCGACGTAACCGGGCGGGGAGCCGAACAGCCGCGAAGCGGTGTGCTTCTCGGAGTACTCCGACATGTCGAGGCTGATCAGCGCCTTCTCGTCACCGAAGAGGAACTCGGTCAGCGCCTTGGACAGCTCGGTCTTACCCACACCGGACGGGCCGGCGAAGATGAACGAGCCGCTCGGCCGGCGCGGGTCCTTCAGACCCGCACGGGTCCGCCGGATCGACCGGGACAGCGCCTTGACGGCGTCGGTCTGGCCGATGTAGCGCTTGGCCAGCTCCTCCTCCATCTTGAGCAGCCGGGAGGACTCCTCCTCGGTCAGCTGGAAGACGGGGATGCCCGTCGCGGTGCTGAGCACCTCGGCGATCAGCTCCTCGTCGACCTCGGCGACGACGTCCATGTCGCCGGCCTTCCACTGCTTCTCCCGCTCGGCCTTCGCGTTGATCAGCTTCTTCTCGTCGTCGCGAAGAGAGGCTGCCCGCTCGAAGTCCTGGGCGTCGATCGCCGACTCCTTCTCCCGGCGGACGTTCGCGATCTTCTCGTCGAACTCCCGCAGGTCCGGCGGAGCCGTCATCCGGCGGATCCGCAACCGGGCGCCGGCCTCGTCGATCAGGTCGATCGCCTTGTCCGGCAGGAACCGGTCGGAGATGTAGCGGTCGGCGAGCTGTGCGGCGTTAACCAGGGCAGCATCGGTGATAGTCACCCGGTGGTGCGCCTCGTAGCGGTCGCGCAGGCCCTTGAGGATCTCGATCGTGTGCGCGATCGAGGGCTCGGCGACCTGGATCGGCTGGAAACGGCGCTCCAGGGCGGCGTCCTTCTCGACGTACTTGCGGTACTCGTCGAGGGTGGTGGCGCCGATGGTCTGCAGCTCACCGCGGGCCAGCATCGGCTTCAGGATGCTCGCCGCGTCGATCGCGCCCTCGGCCGCGCCGGCCCCGACGAGGGTGTGGATCTCGTCGATGAACAGCACGATGTCGCCGCGGGTGCGGATCTCCTTGAGCACCTTCTTGAGCCGCTCCTCGAAGTCACCGCGGTAGCGCGAACCGGCTACCAGGGCGCCCAGGTCGAGGGAGTAGATCTGCTTGTCCTTGAGCGTCTCCGGCACGTCGCCACGGACGATCTGCTGGGCCAGACCCTCCACGATGGCGGTCTTGCCGACACCGGGCTCACCGATCAGGACAGGGTTGTTCTTGGTCCGCCGGGACAGCACCTGCATGACCCGCTCGATCTCCATCTCGCGCCCGATCACCGGGTCGAGCTTGGACTCACGGGCGGACTGGGTGTAGTTCCGGCCGAACTGGTCGAG
>JAWWOY010000874.1:0-8620 GCA_033851195.1 Kribbellaceae bacterium
CCCACACCGGCCCAGCGGATCGGCCTGTCGGCAACGGTCCGCCCGGTGGAGGAGGTGGCCCGCTTCCTCGGCGGCGAGCGACCCGTCACGGTGGTCCAGCCGGAGTTCACCAAGCAATGGGATCTCAGCGTCGTCGTACCGGTTGAGGACATGGCGGAGCTGGGTGAAACCGAGATCGAGGCATCCGGCCCGGCTGCCGGACCGCCGCGGCATGCGTCGATCTGGCCCCATGTCGAGGAGCGGGTCGCCGATCTGATCGCGGCGCACCGGTCCACCATCGTGTTCGCGAACTCGCGCCGGCTCGCCGAGCGACTGACCGCCCGGCTGAACGAGATCGCCGCCGACCGGGCCGAAGCGGAGCTGCCCGAGGCCGGCTCACCTGCTCAGCTGATGGCTCAGTCGGGCGCATCGCTGGCAGCGCCGCCCGTGCTCGCCCGCGCGCACCACGGTTCGGTCAGCAAGGAGCAGCGCGGCCTGATCGAGGCCGAGCTGAAGTCCGGCCGGCTGCCGTGCGTAGTCGCGACCAGCAGTCTCGAGCTCGGCATCGACATGGGCGCGGTCGACCTCGTCATCCAGGTGGAGGCGCCACCGTCCGTCGCCAGTGGGCTGCAGCGGGTCGGCCGAGCCGGTCACCAGGTCGGCGCGGTCTCCCGAGGGGTGCTGTTCCCGAAGTTCCGCGGCGATCTGGTCGACACCGCGGTGGTCGTCCAGCGGATGCGCGACGGCCTGATCGAGAGGCTGCACATTCCGGCCAACCCGCTCGACGTACTCGCCCAGCAGATCGTCTCCATCGTCAGCCTCGACACCATCGACGTGGATGAGCTCTACGCGCTGGTACGACGCTGCGCCCCGTTCGCGACGCTGCCTCGTTCGGCGTACGACGGGGTGCTGGACATGCTGTCCGGGCGGTATCCCTCGGACGAGTTCGCCGAGCTCCGGCCGCGGATCGTGTTCGACCGGGTCAGCGGCGAGATCTCCGGCCGGCCGGGTGCGCAACGCCTCGCCGTGACGAGTGGCGGCACCATCCCGGACCGCGGGCTGTTCGGCGTCTTCCTGGTCGGCGAATCGACCAATCACCGCGTCGGTGAGCTGGACGAGGAGATGGTCTACGAGTCACGGGTCGGCGACGTGTTCACCCTCGGCGCCTCCAGCTGGCGGATCGAGGACATCACCCACGACCGGGTCCTGGTCTCCCCCGCCCCGGGCCAGCCCGGGCGGCTCCCGTTCTGGAAGGGCGATGCCGTCGGCCGCCCGGCCGAGCTCGGTGCCGCGACCGGCGCCTTCGTCCGGACGATGGCCGCCCTGCCGGCCGCGAAGGCAGTCAAGCGAGCCCGCGAGTCCGGCCTCGACGAGTATGCGGCAACCAACCTGGTCTCCTACCTGGCCGAGCAGCGCGAGGCCACCGGCCGGGTCCCGGATGACGTGACCGTGCTGGTCGAGCGGTTCCGCGACGAGCTGGGCGACTGGCGGGTCTGCATCCACTCCCCGTACGGCGGCCAGGTGCACGGGCCCTGGGCTCTCGCCATCGCTGCCCGGCTGCGCGAGCGCTACGGCATGGACGCCCAGTCGGTCTCAGGCGACGACGGCATCGTGCTGCGCCTGCCGGAGACGGACGAGCCTCCGCCGGGGGCGGAGCTGGTGCTGTTCGACCCGGCGGAGATCGAGGACCTGATCACCAGCGAGGTCGGTGGCTCGGCTCTGTTCGCCTCGCGATTCCGGGAGTGCGCGGCGCGGGCACTGCTGCTACCCCGGCGGAACCCGGGCCGCCGGTCACCGTTGTGGCAGCAGCGGCAGCGCTCGGCGCAACTGCTCAGCGTGGCCAGCAAGTACGGCTCGTTCCCGATCGTGCTGGAGACACTGCGCGAGGTCCTGCAAGACGTGTACGACCTTGCTGCGTTGAAGGATCTGCTGACCGGCATCGGCGAGCGCCGGATCTCGGTGGTCGAGGTGGAGACACCCGAGGCCTCGCCGTTCGCGAAGTCGCTGTTGTTCGGCTACGTGGGCGCCTTCATGTACGAGGGCGACACTCCGCTCGCCGAGAAGCGCGCTGCCGCCCTGGCCCTGGACCAGGGCCTGCTCGCCGAACTCCTCGGCCGGACCGAACTGCGCGAACTGCTCGATGCCGAGGTGGTACTTCGGACGGAGGCCGAGCTGCAACGGCTGGCCGAGGATCGTCGCGCCCGGGACCCGGAGGGCTTGGTCGATGTGCTCCGGCTCGTCGGGCCTTTATCCGTCGGCGAGGCAGCGCAGCGCTGTGTCGAGGGCGCCGACACCGAGGCCTGGCTGACCGAGCTTGCGGCCGCCCGGCGGGTGGTTCGGGTGCGGATCGCGGGCGAGCACCGCTGGGCCGTCGTCGAGGATGTGGCCCGGCTGCGTGACGCCCTCGGCGTACCGATTCCACCCGGAGTGGCGGAGGCGTATGCCGAGGCGGTGGCGGATCCGCTCGGGGACCTGGTGTCCCGCTATGCCCGTACGCATGGGCCTTTCCGCGCAGCCGACCTCGCCACGCATCTTGGCACGGGCGTCGCGGTCGTGACGGACACGCTCCGCCGGCTCGCTGCCGCCGGGCGCGTGGTCGAGGGCGAGTTCCTGCCCGGTGGAATCGCGATGGAGTGGTGCGACAGCGAGGTGCTCCGGCTGCTGCGGCGCCGGTCGCTCGCCGTCCTCCGCAAGGAGGTCGAGCCGGTCGATCCCAGTGCCCTCGCTCGCTTCCTGCCCGCCTGGCAAGGCATCACGAGCAGCCGCGGCCGGGGGTACGACGTTCTGCTGGGCGCGATCGAGCAGTTGGCGGGCTGTGCTGTTCCCGCTTCTGCGCTGGAGTCGATCGTGCTGCCCTCGCGGGTGCCTGGCTACACGCCGTCGATGCTGGACGAGTTGACCGCGACGGGTGAGGTCATCTGGTCCGGCTCGGGTTCTCTGCCGGGTACCGACGGCTGGGTCTCACTGCATCTCGCGGACAACTGCGACCTGACGCTGCCGGATCCAGACCCCGCCTTCGAGCTGGGCGAGACCCACCAAGCCGTACTGGCTGCGCTCTCGGGCGGCGGCGCGTTCTTCTTCCGCCAGCTGAGCGATGTCGTGGGGGCCGCAGGTGGGGTCGTGGATGACATCGCCTTGACCACAGTTCTCTGGGATCTCGTCTGGGCCGGCCACCTCACCAATGACACGCTTGCTCCCGTCCGCGCTCTGGTCGGTGGCGGGCGCGGTACGCACCGGACCCGCCGTACGACGCCACGCGCAAGGCCCGGGCGGCCGGCAAGGCCTGGACGCCCTGCGATGCCGGCTCGGAGCGGTCCACCGACAGCGGGCGGTCGCTGGTCGCTGCTGCCGGAGCGCAATCCAGATGCAACGCGTCGGGCGCACGCGGCGGCCGAGACCTTGCTCGATCGATACGGGATCGTCACCCGCGGGTCTGTGCTGACCGAGCGCACGCCCGGCGGCTTTGCGGCGGTGTACAAGGTGTTGAGCGCTTTCGAGGAGTCGGGCCGGTGTCGCCGCGGCTACTTCGTGGCAGGCCTCGGCGCAGCGCAGTTCGCCCTGCCCGGCGCTGTCGATCGGCTGCGAGCCTTGGCAGAACTACCGACCGGGCTTGCCACCCGGGCCAAGGAGGAGCCGACCGCGCGGGCCGTCGTACTGGCTGCAACCGACCCGGCGAATCCGTACGGCGCAGCGCTCGGGTGGCCGGAGCGCGACAGCGCGGGCGGCCATCGGCCAGGCCGGAAGGCCGGGGCCCTCGTGATGCTGGTCGACGGGCGGCTGGTCGTCTACGTCGAGCGGGGCGGGCGGACGGTGCTCAGCTTCACCGATGATCCAGATCTGTTGCAGCCTGGTGTGGATGCGCTGGCGCTCGCTATCCGCGACGGCCACCTGGGCAAGCTCAGTGTGGAGACGGCTGACGGCGAGCAGGTGCGGCACACGGCCTTCGGCGATGCCTTGGCGAAGGCGGGCTTCCATGCCACGCCTCGCGGGCTCAGGCTCCGCGCATGAGGCGAAGGCAGACGGTGCCAGCCAGTGCCTGAGGGCGACACCGTCTGGCGAGCTACGAGGCGGCTGGACCAGTCATTGGCAGGGCAAGTGCTGACCCGCACCGACTTTCGGGTGCCCGAACTGGCTACTGCCGACCTCAGCGGGCGGACCGTCGTCGAGGTGGTGCCTCGTGGCAAGCACCTGCTGATGCGACTGTCCGGCGGGATCACCATCCACAGCCACTTCCGGATGGACGGAAGCTGGCATCTGTACCGACCCGGCGAGAGTTGGCGCGGTGGACCCGATCATCAGGTCCGTGCGGTGCTGGAGACAGCGCCGTGGGTTGCGGTCGGGTATCGGCTGCCCGTACTGGAGCTGGTCGCGACTGATGCGGAGGACACCGTCGTCGGCCATCTCGGGCCTGACCTGCTCTCGCCATCGTTCGATCGGTCATTGGCGATCGCCAACCTGGCGGCCGATCCAGACCGGACCATCAGCGAGGCCCTGCTGGATCAGCGCAACCTGGCCGGGATCGGCAACCTCTACCGCACCGAGGTCTGCTTCCTGCTCGGCCTGCACCCGTGGCGCCCGGCCGGAACAGTCGATGTCGCGGCTGCCGTGGACCTGAGCCGTCGGCTGTTGAAGGCCAACCTGCGGCATGCCGCCCAGGTCACGACAGGCGTCGATCGGCCGGGCAGACGGACCTGGGTCTTCGAACGGCCCGGCCGTCCGTGCCTGCGCTGCGGGACCAAGATCTTGACCGCGCCGATCGGTGAGCCGCCCCGTGAGCGCGTCAGCTACTGGTGCCCCACCTGCCAGCCCGAAGCCTGACATTCGCCCGGATCCACCTGTGGACGACGCCGTCCGACGGCTGAGATCCGGATACCTTCTCTGGCATGAGTCGAACATTTGTTCGATCGTGACACTCAGGAGGGATTCATGTGTGAGTTCTGCGATGGCCCGACCGCGGAGTACTGGGACCGGGTGCGAGGCCTGATCCTGGCCAACGGGTGGACCGTGCAGTACGTGCTGGGTGAGGACAGCCGGAATCCGGCCTTCGCCTACACGATCGGGCTCAGTCAGTACACCCATCCGGAGATCATTGTCTTCATCTGTCACCCGGAGTGTGCGACGCGTTCGCTCGAACCACTCGCTCGGGCGGTCCTCGACGGGAGGCGATTCGACGAGGGAGACGACCTCGGCAATCTCTACCCCTACTCGGAGAAGGCGGAATTACTCCGATTTCCCGACTCCTCGACTCACCTGTTCATGGCTAACAGCATGTATCGGGCAGCAGGCGACCCACCGATTCCGGCTTTGCAGCTGTATTGGCCGAGCCGCCAGCCGTTACTGGCCGGTGGCCGATGAGATCCCGGCACCTGTCAGGCGGCGGAGGCGACCACTTGGGGCTCGATCACGGCGTGGGCCAGCACCAAGGCCTCTTCGCGGGCCAGGTCCTCGCTCACCTCGGCGAAGATCGTCGAGAGCGGCACTTCCAGCGCCGTGCAGATGGCCGCGAGCAACTCGCTCGAGGCCTCCTTCTGGCCACGCTCGACCTCCGACAGGTATCCCAGGCTGACCCGGGCGTCGGCGGACACCTCGCGCAGAGTGCGCCCCTGGCGCAGGCGTTTACGTCGCAGGACGTCGCCCAGCAGGCCACGAACCAGCACCATGAGGTTTCTCCCTTCCGCCTGTCGGACCGAATCTACTCGCACCGTAGTTCGACCGTGAGGACCCACGGTACCTGTTGTCGGGTCACTACTCCTCGCAACGTCCAGCTTCGGTGCGCCGTCCCAGTCTGCCCTACCTGTACCCATGGTGGTCTCAACACCCCGACAGGCCCGGTTCTTCCGCTGCCAACTCGACCGCCAGCTCTAGAACGGCTTGGACGCTACCCAGCCGGACAGCCGCCCGGTCCCCGGTCAGGGCCAGCTTGCGAACCCTCACAGCGGCGGGGCCGGCTACGGCGACGTACACCGTGCCTGCCTCGATGCCAGCCTGCGGCTCAGGCCCGGCCACACCTGTCGTGGCCAGGCCGTACGTCGCTCCGAGCCGCTCCCGTACGCCGGCAGCCAATGCGACGGCGGTGTCGGGGTGTACCGGGCCGACGTCGGCCAGCAGGTCCGCGGGCACTCCAGCGAGGGTCGCCTTGAGGTCCGTCGCGTAGACGATTACGCCGCCACGGTAGATCGCCGAGATCCCCGGCACATCCGTTAGCGTCGCGCCGACCATCCCACCGGTGAGGGATTCTGCGGTGGCCAGTGTCGCTTCGCGGCTCTGCATCAGCTCCACCAGTCGCTGCAGGGCCACCTGCACGCCATTGGCCGCCGTACCGGGGGCGGGCGTCACGAGAGTGGGCGCTTCGCTGCGGCTCGGAGGCGTACGGCGCGGCCCACGTAGTCGAGCCCAGTGACGATAGTGACGATCACAGCCGCCGCCATGAACACCACGGCCGTCCAGTTCACGACGGCCACTGACTGCCAAGGAAGGAGGTAGAGGCCCAGCGCGATCGCCTGCAGCACCGTCTTCAGCTTGCCGCCGCGGCTGGCCGGCATCACGCCGTGCCGGATCACCCAGAACCGCAAAGCGGTCACGCCCCACTCGCGGAACAGCACCACGACCGTGACCCACCACGGCAGGTCGCCGAGGATGGACAGGCCGATGAAGGCGGCCCCGGTCAATGCCTTGTCCGCGATCGGGTCGGCGATCTTGCCGAAGTTGGTGACCATGTTCCACCTGCGGGCGATGTCGCCGTCGAAGCGGTCGGTGATGATCGCGACGACGAAGGCCGCGGTGGCGAGCAGCCGACTGCCCTCATCGGCACCGCCGTTGCGGAACAGCAGCCACACGAACAGCGGGACCAGCAGCAACCGCAGGACGGTCAGCGCGTTCGCCACGTTCCAGGCGCTCGGCGCGCTGAGCGGACCACCAGCCGAACGCGGTACCGGGTTCGTTGGCGGGTTGGTCACGCGGTCAGGTTAGCTGCCGGAACAATCTCAGGGGCGCGAACGAACGCGGCAAACTCCGCGATCAGGTCGACGCCGTCGCTGCCGACCACCGTGGCGGTGACCAGATCACCCACCGCGAGCCGGTCCGGCAGGTCGGTGAGGGTAGTGGAACCGTCCACCTCGGGACCCTGGTGGGCCGCCCTGCCCTCGGCGGTGTCGCCGTCGAACGACTCGACCAGGACCTCGACCGTCTCCCCGATCCGGGCCTCGGCCCGGGCGGAGGTGAGGTCCTCGGCGAGCCGGCTGACCCGGTCCAGCCGGGCGGCGATGGTGTCCTCGTCCAGCTTGCCGTCGTATGTCTCGGCTTCGGTGCCGTCCTCGTCGGAGTACCCGAAGACGCCGATCGCGTCCAGCCCGGCGCGGGAAAGGAAGTCGCAGAGTATGTCCACGTCCTCCTCGGTCTCGCCCGGGAAGCCGACGATCACGTTGCTCCGGATGCCCGCGGCCGGTGCCTCCTTGCGAACCAGTTCGATCAGATCCAGGAAGCGTTCCGCATCGCCGAAGCGACGCATCCGCCGCAGCAGCGGGCCTGACGCGTGCTGGAATGACAGGTCGAAGTACGGCACCACGCCAGGAGTCGAGGTCATCGCCGTGATCAGCGTCGGTCGCATCTCGGCCGGCTGCAGATACGACACCCGCACCCGGGTCAGGCCCGGGACCTCCGCGATCTCGGCGACCAGCGTCTCGAGCAGCCGCAGGTCGCCCAGGTCCTTCCCGTACGACGTGGAGTTCTCCGAGACCAGGAAGACCTCGCGGACACCGTTCTGCGCCAACCACTGCGCCTCGCCGAGCACCTCGGTCGGGCGACGCGAGACGAACGCGCCTCGGAACGCCGGGATCGCGCAGAAAGCACACCGTCGGTCGCAGCCGGAGGCCAGCTTGAGCGGAGCCACCGGTCCGCCGTCGAGTCGACGACGTACCACTCGCGGCCCGCTTGCCGGAGCGGACGCCAGATCCGGCGCCTCGATGGTGAGTTCGTCAACAGCACCGACAGCGGCGGCCGCTGTAGCCGAATCGCCGTGACCGGGGACAGCAACACCCGCAGCGGAAGCGCGATCGGCGGGAGCAAGCGGCAGCAGCTTGCGCCGGTCACGCGGCACGTGGGACTGATGCTTGTTGCCGGCCAGGATCGAGCGGAGCCGCTCGGAGATGTCGGCGTAATCGTCGAAACCGAGCACTGCGTCCGTCTCCGGCAACGCCTCGGCCAACTGCTCGCCGTACCGCTCGGCCAGACACCCCACGGCGACCACGGCCTGCGTCCGGCCGGAGTCCTTGTAGTCGGAAGCGGCCAGCAGGGTGTCGACCGAGTCCTTCTTCGCGGCCTCGACGAAGCCGCAGGTGTTCACCACCACGGTGTCGGCGTCGGCGGCGTCGTCGACGAGCCGGAAGCCGCCGGCCTCGAGCCGGCCGGCCAGTTCCTCGGAGTCGACATCATTGCGGGCACAGCCCAGCGTGACCAGGGCGACGGTCGTCGGAGTCGTAGTCATCGCTCCGAGTATGACTGCTGGGCGTCCCGGCGTCGAAAGGTGGTGCACAGCTTCGGGCGCCAAGCCCGGGGAGGCGCGACCGCGTGATCCACTTCGGCTGTGGTCAGTAAAGGACGCTCGGCATGTAAGCCCCCTGGGGTGTGGTGTAGAGACCGATGG
>JAWWOY010000880.1:0-6906 GCA_033851195.1 Kribbellaceae bacterium
TTGCCTGGGCTGCCAGTCGTAGATGACCGAGGTACGCAGTACGAGGTCCTGAAGCGAGCGGTGTTCGCGGCCGCCGACACACAAGAACAATCCGATCGGGAACAGCGAGCAGAACGCGGCCCGCAGCAGCGCAATGTGCGGCCGCAGCCGTCGCCCCCGACGGCTGACGACTCGAAGCCCCATGAGGTGACAGCCGTAGCTGCGCCCGGTGGTCGACCACGCAACGGAAAGGTAGAGGACGAGAGCGAGCAACGCGGCGCCCACGCTCAGCAGCGGCGATGCTTCGGTGAACTGGAATCCCGTTGGATCGACCAGGAACAGGAGCCCGTTGAGGGTCACGTACCCGGCCAGGAGGAGCGCGACCACGACCACCGCATCGACGCCGCCGGCGATCAGCCGGGTGACCAGCCCGGCCCGCTGACCCTGGTACGGCCGGGCCTCCCGCGGAATGGGAGAGACGCCCCCCGCCGTCATGGTTCCCTCGTCGTCGCCCCAGGTCCGGCTCGACGCGGAACAACGTCCGAACCCACCGGTGGGCCATCGACGGACGGTGTCGCCGCGGCTCTCCGGCCGCGCCGCAGCCGCAGCCGGCCCACCGCCCGACCGAGGGCCTCGTCGCCGGAAATGCCTTGCATCCGTACCCCCCGGACGGTGTCCGACGCCACCGAACCGGTCGACTCGCGGATGATCTCCGGGAGGTCCACCTCGGCAATGACGCCCTCGGCCAGCCCGACCAGGTCGATCCGGTCGATCAGCGCATCGAGGTCGAGGCGGACCACTACGGCATCCAGATCCAGTCGCGCGACCACTTTGTCCAGATCGACAGCAGCGACCAGATCGTCCAGGTCGATGCGTTCTTTCACGATCTTCGTCAGATCGAGCCGGCCAAGGAACTCATCGAGGTCCAGGCGGGCCGCTGCGGCGTCGAGGTCGACCTCGGCGACGATGCTGTCGAGATCGACCTCGGCGATGATGCTGTCGAGATCGACGTACCGCTTGACCGTCTCCGTCAGGTCGATCCGCTGCAGCAACGCAGCCACAACCGTCGGCACCACGAAGTCGAGCACGGCCGACAGTTCGCGCCTGAGCTCGTCCCGGCGCTTGCCACCACGTCGGGCAAGACCCGTCAGCCAGGTGTTCGGTTGGTACCGCGGTGACAGCATCGGCGGCCGGAGCAGGGCGCCGGCGACGGGCCGGCCGACTGCATGGACACGGCGACCGACCGCACCTGCGGTGGCCGCAGCCACAGTGGTGGCCCCGACTGCCACGTCGAGCAGGGAGATCGGCTCTCTTCTCGTTGCTGTTGTGTCCGACGGGTTCCGGAACTGCTTTGGACTGCCCACGGACCTATCATCTGCACCTCCGTCGGACGCGACATCATCCTTGGTGAGGGAAGAACGGGTCGCCGATCCGCCTGGTAGCTGCGATCACGCCTCGGTGGCATGGCCATCGGGTCTGGTCTCCACGCCGAACCGAACTCGGAAGCGGCACGCGAATCGGCCCGGGCTGCGATCGAACTCTGCGGCGACCACGGTCGCAATGACGAGGATCAGCGCAACGCACAGCAGCCAGCCGACGAGCGCCAAGGTGACGCCGAAGAGGCCATACCGCTCGCTGTAGGTGTCCATCAGCCTAGGCATGTAGATCGTGGAGGCGACACCGTAGACAGCGCTGCACGCGGTCGCCAGCAGTCCCGCGGGCAGCAGCCGCCGCCAGTGGATACGGCGATCGAGGAGCAACCACGGGATAGAGGTCCACAGCAGTAGGCCGGTCAAGATCGAGATCGGAACGCCCAGCAGCCAGTCAAGGGGCAACGCACGCACCAGCGTGCGCGCAAGGTAGAGCAACGCGATCTCCAGCAGCAGGACTGCCAGCCCCAGCGCCGTGTTGAGCGAGCCGCGAACGCCGGCGACGGCTTCGAGCCGCCATGCCTGCTGGTACAGCCGCCGCAGCCGTCGGGCGAGTGACAGTCCCGAGAAGACCAGGATCACAACGCTCAGGACGCCGATGGCGGCGCCATTCGCGGGCCGCGCGAACACCTCACTCACTGCATCGGCGGCGTTGCCCTTGAGCTCGAATCTCCGGATGAGAGCTTGCGAGACGACGTTTCGGCGGTCCGCCGGAGCGAGTGCGGAGACCAAGAGGAGTAGTGGAATCAGCGCCGTGAGCGCCTGCGAGGCGATGACCATGGCGCGGTCGATCCCCTGCAGGGCGATGAAGGAGCCAACACAGCGGCCGATGAACGTCGCCTCCAGTCGCCGCCTGATCGCGCCGAGGTCGAGACCTGTCAGCGGCATGACCACGGTGACCGGGCCGTCAGGTGCGGATAGCACTCGGACGCGTCAACGCCCAGATGACCCACACGTCCAGCACGATCACGAGCAGCGACCAGAATGGGTAGTGGGGGATGAAGAAGAAGTTGCTGATCGCACTCAGCACGGCAAGGAAGAGCGCAACCACGCCGGCCCAGACCGTTCGGGCAAAGAGTGCGAAGCCGGCCGCCGCGACCGCGAGCCCGATGATCAGGTGGATCCAACCCCAAGCCGTCAGGTCGAGGTCGAACGTGTAGCTCCTGACGGAGAAGAACTGGCGGTCGAGGATCGCGACGAGACCGGTGATCGCCTGGAACGCACCGGTCATCACCATGATGGTGGCGGCGAACATGACGCCGCCGATCGCCCAGCCCGAGACCGAAGGCGGCCCGGTGGGATAGTTCTGGGTCATCACTGTCTTCCCTCCTGGTCGTTCGTCCTACGACCGGACGTCGGGTGCCCGTTGACAGTAGGGCCGCTCACGGAGGCGCGCGTCATCCTTGGCGGACGACGTCACGTCTGGCGGCCAGGTCCGCGCACGGGACACCTAGTGCGACAAGGTCGCCTTCAGCAGGACGATGAGCAAGCCCAGGACGAGGTAGCCGGCGCCCGAGGCGATCATCACCCGCCTGGTGGCGCCCGCCCTGGCGGCGGCGTACATCGCCCACCCCAGTTGTCCTGCCACGGCTACCAGGAGCGCCAGCCAGGCGGCGCCCGAATCGGACAGTCCGAGCCCCGCTCCGATGCCGGCCGCCAATGCGGGCGGTACGGCGGCCTGCACGATCGGCCACTCCTGAGCGGCAGCGAGGCGGACCTCCTGCCAGGACAGGACCGCCCCTGCCAACCGGTCGCCGCCGAGCTGCGCGTACACGTGGGCCAGCCAGAACACGATGCCGGTTGCGAGCAGCAGCACGATCAACTCGACGGGCTGCGCCGGATTCCGGCCCGGACTGGTGCCGGCGACGACCGATGCCGCCAGCAACGACCCGTAGATCGCCCCGGTGTAGTCGGACGGCCTCTGCTCCGGGGCTGCTCGGGCCGAACCAGTGCTGGACCCATCAGTCATGGGGACTCCTTCACAGCGCCGCCTCGCCTCGTTGCCATCGCGCCACTCCTGTCGACGATGTGGAATCAGTGGCAGCCTCTCGCTGCGGCGTGGCTGCCGCCTCACCCCGACCGGATGACGCACTCACGCAGCCGGCGATCAGCAAACCCCTGCGCTCAAGTCCCACCTGCGCAGTCTTTACCGGGGCTGAACGTCGCTCACCGGCAACAAGCGATCACCGGGCGTGGCATCTGGACCTGCTGCCCTGACTCGCCCACCCCGGCGAAGGATCATCCGGGGCGGATGATGCCGCCCAGCGGGATGTAGGCAACGTTCGAAACCCCGGGGGTCTGGCCGGCAAAAGGAGGTCGCGAGTGTCCGCAGGCTCCGCCGAACCCGAAGGCGGCCCGTTGCGCGCAGCAGGCTCCACGGCGCCGGCTGCAGCGGCGACGCCTGCCTCGTGGCCGCTCCCTCGGGGCGTCGTCGTTCTGCTCGGGGTGGCGAGTGGGGTCCTCACGGCGGCCGGGCTGCGCAGTATCGCCGACATCGCGGGACCGGTCTTTCTCGCACTGGTCATGACGATCGCCGTGAGTCCGTTGCGCAGCCTCCTGATCAGACGAGGAGTTCGGGGGTGGGTTGCCGCGCTGGTCGCGCTCGTGACCGTGATCGCCTTTCTGCTGGGACTGGCAGCATCCTTGGCCCTCTCGATCGCCAGACTGGCGACCCTCCTGCCGAGCTATCAGGACAAGCTCACCGAACTGGTCGACGGTGTCCGCGGCTGGCTGGCCGGCCGCGGAGTCGGCGACCAGCAGGTCCAGGCGGCCCTGCAGAAGTTCGACTTCGGCAAGCTGTTCGGCATCGTTCAAAGCTCTCTGACCGGGCTGCTCGGGATCTTCTCCAATCTCGCTTTCATCGTGGTGCTTCTCTTCTTCATGGGCATCGACGCCACCCAGTTCGTGCAGCGCCTGCGCCAGCTGGCGCGAGTCAGGCCTGAGCTCGCAGCTGCCCTGGTCGGCTTCGCGCGCGGTACCACGCGCTACCTGGTCGTCTCGACCGTGTTCGGGCTGATCGTCGCGGTGGTGGATGTCGCGGTCCTCTACCTGCTCGACATCCCACTCCCCTGGCTGTGGGGGTTGCTGGCCTTCATCACCAACTACATCCCGAACGTCGGTTTCGTCATCGGGGTGGTCCCTCCCGCGCTGCTGGGGCTGCTGGACCATGGGTTGTCGACCATGCTCTGGGTGATCGTGGCGTACAGCGTCGTCAACTTCGTCATCCAGTCGATCATCCAGCCGAAGGTCGTCGGCGATGCGGTGGGCCTGTCCACGACGCTCACCTTCCTGTCCCTGGTCTTCTGGGCCTGGATCCTCGGTCCGTTGGGCGCCGTGCTAGCGATCCCGCTGTCACTTTTGGTCAAGGCGCTGTTGCTGGACGTCGACCCGTCCACCCGCTGGCTCGGCGGACTCATTTCCGGTGGTCAACTCCCGGAGCCGACCGCCGACACCGCTCCGGCGGACCGTCCGCAATCCGAGGTCACCACACCTTCCCCGACGGGCGATGGTGTTCATGTCCCGTCGAGGGACTCCGTCCGTGGCCGGCAGACGCCGTAGCCCAGAACGAGACGAAGGCCCGGACCGTGAGGTCCGGGCCTTTCTCTGGTAGCCCCGACGGGATTCGAACCCGCGCTACCGCCTTGAGAGGGCGGCGTGCTAGGCCGCTACACAACGGGGCCAGAGGGTTGTCGACCTGCTCCGAGGAGCCGGGCAACGAGGATGAACTGTACCTAATCTCCAGCGATACGGTCCAATCGCTGGGGTACTAGGACTCGAACCTAGACTAACTGGACCAGAACCAGTCGGGCTGCCAATTACCCCATACCCCAAAGCTTTTCACTGCGATCGCGAGCGCATTTACCGCCCTCACAACCTGGCCCGCTGAGCCTACCCGAGCAAGGCGCTGGACACCAAAACGGAATCGCTGTCACTCCCGTCACACCAGTGTCTGCCTGGGCCCGACACCAGGACCGGGTCCGGGCGTCAGTCGGACCGACGGGTCGGCCGTGGTCTCGAGTCGTTGCCAGCGCGCGATCAGGATCGCGATCACGCCGAACGCCACGAACTTCCCGACGTCCACGAAGACCAGCGACCAGGGCGCGTCGGTCGCCTGCAGGCTGTCGCCCACACTGTTCGTCAGCGCGGCGAACACGAACGTGACGATGTTGTTGGCCGCATGCGCTGCGATCGACGCCTCCAGCCCACCCGTCCGCACCACCAGGAAGGCGGCCACCAGACCGAAGGCGAAGCGGTCCAGGAACAGCGCCGGGCTCTGCCACGGCAAGATCCCGTGCGCCATCGTGAACAGCACGGTGGTGATCAGGATGGCGACGAGCGGGCTCCGCACCATTGACCCGACAGTTTGCAACAGGTAGCCGCGGAAGAAGTACTCCTCCCCCGCTGCCTGGAAGGTCGACGTCAGCAGCGTCACGGCGATGACGGCGGCCGCGTCCTTGGCCGGGCCACCGCCGGGATTGCCCAGCAGGTCCGCCCCACCGACCTCGACGACCGCCAGCAGCAGCACCTCGAGCGACAGCGCGGCCAAAGCGAACCACGCCAGCGCCCGCCAGCGCAGTCTTCCGGCGACCGACGACAACAACCCGGGCCGCTGGTGGTTCAACTGCCTCGCCACCAGAATGCTGAGCGGGATCAGCACGGCAAGGGACAGGTTCGTCGCCAGCAGGCCGAACCAGGACACCGTGCCCTTGGGGTCCCGGTGGATCGCAAACTGGATCCCCAGAATCACGAAGGTGCTGAACCACCACCCGACCAGGATCGTCAACGACCCGAGGATGGGCGTCCACCACTCCGAGCGGGAGTTCCGGAGCAGCCGGTGGTACGGCTGCGGATCACCAACCGGTACGGCGGGAGCAGAGCCCCGCCCGGGCGTTGCGTCGTGCGCCATCGGTCAGTCCGTGGCGAAGCCGGCGCGGGCCTGCTCCAGCCGGCGTAGCGAGCGCTCCCGGCCGAGCAGTTCCAGCGATTCGAACAACGGGGGCGAGATCCGGCGGCCGGAGATCGCCACCCGGACGGGGCCGAACGCGTTCTTCGGCTTCAGCCCGAGCCCCTCCACCAGCGCCGAGCGCAGCGCCTGCTCGATCGCCTCGGTCTTCCAGTCCGCGACATCCCGCAGGGCCTTCGCAGCAGCGTCCAGAACGGATCCGGAGCCGCTGGTCAGCACCTTGGCGGCGGCGTCCGGGTCGATCGCGAAGGCATCCTCGTCGATGAACAGGAAGCCGAGCATGTCGACGGCCTCGGACAGCGTGTTCATCCGCTCCTGCACCAGCGGGGTCGCCGCCCGGAGCACCGACATCTGCGCCTCGCCCGGCTCAGCCGGCAGCAGACCGTCCTTGGCCAGGTACGGAACCAGCCGCGCGGCGAACTCCTCCGGAGCGAGCAGCCGCATGTGGGAGGCGTTGATCGCCTCGCACTTCTTCGGGTCGAAGCGGGCCGCGTTCGCATTCACCTTGCGGATGTCGAAGGCCTTGACCATCTC
>JAWWOY010000882.1:0-3516 GCA_033851195.1 Kribbellaceae bacterium
AGGCCAGGGCAACAGGCGCCGCGACCGGGGCACGTTCGCTCCAGCGTCAGGCGCTGATCACACGGATACGGAACCGCAGATCACTTGGCGTCGGCAGGCATATCAGCAGACATGTCACCATTATCGACGATTTCACCTCCGTCCCGCCACAGGTTTTCCATGACTCGACAACACCGAGCGTCCTGATCTTCCGCAGCCAGAGGCCTCCACCGGAACATGAGCCAGGCCCCCGGTGGACACGCTGGTCGAACGGGGCAGGGTCGCCGCTCGACCCTGGGAGGGTTACCCCCCGGGCGAGGCCGGTTAACCTCCCCGAACCCAGCGACGACCCCCTTCCCAGTCGGTGCCGTCCCGCCACCTGCGCATGCATAAGTACGGTTTCCGGCTCGGGTATGCGTTTGCTGTAGGGGTTGCGTATGCGTGGGCGACCGGTGACCGTTACCGACTTGCTCGTCGACTTCCTGGCTCGCGGCTGACCTCGGCCGGCGATCCGAATCGGGCCAAGTAGTGCCAGACCCGCTTCAGCGATTGCTGGTCGTACCGACCGGTCCGCAAGGCTGTGCCGATGACCGCCGGGTCAAGGAACCCGTTGCCGGCCAGCGATACGCCCAACTCGACGTACTCCGGCCCCCGATAGTCAGGGTGTCGGCGGAGGTCGTCGATACTGAGCCGGAAACCGCCATGCCATTCGACTGCGCAGGGCAGCATGCGGGCTGCGCGCTCGACTTCGGTGCCGCGGAAACACGGGTCGAGTACGAGTGCATCCACGTCCCGGTCGAGGACGAGCGGACCGTGCACCTGCGCCTCGATGTAGTCGTCCAGCAGATCCTTGTCATCGGCCTCAGCAAGCGCGACGAGCGACATCCTGCTGGCCACTCCGAAGCTGGTGGGCTCGAACACGCTGTCTGGATAGCAGAACGTCGTTCGGGCCAGCACCGTGGACGCCAGCCGAAGGTGTGCCGACCCGAACCGAGGCGAGCCTCCGACTGCACGGCGACGGAAGTTCAAGGAACCGTACTTCGGTCGCTCGGCGACGGGCACCCGGTCGTAGGCGCCGCCGAAGATGCGGCTCTCCCAGGACCACCGGTCGCCGCCGGGGTGCGCGGTCAGGCCGCCGTTACCAGTCCCGGTCTCGAACTGCGAGCGGTAGCTCCCGTCACGTGCCATCGCCTCGAGGATGAGTACGTCGCCTGCCATCCGGTCCGGGTGGAAATTCATTGTCACCGGCAACGTCTGGTTGATCGGACCACCGTTCGACAGCGCGGTGACGTGGGAGACGGCTCGCTGCTGTGCACTATGAACGCTGGGTACCGAACTCACGCAGCGACAACGCCACAGCGGAGGGCCGATCGTCGGCTCGACGCAATACATCGAGCCGACGATCGGAGGCTGCTCAGGGCAGGTAGTAGTTCGGGTTTGGGAGCTTGAAGGTACGGTCGGCGTGACCGCCCATGAGGTCGCTGAACTGGTCGCCGAAGTTCGCCACGATCTCGTACCCGAGGGACTCGATGTGCGCACGGGTGGCCGACTTGTAGTGGATGGTCGTGCACGAACCGTTCGGGTCGCCCGCGCACGCTGTCTTCAGGTAGGCCGGATAGTTGGCCACAGGCGGCTTGGTGAACAGGCCGTCCTCGCCGTTGCTCAGCGGCGTCGGCTTCGGGTACCCGGCGTCGACCCCGACGCCGTCGGCGGTCAGGTTGCCCAGCGTGGCCTGCTCCTGCGCTGCGGGCCGACCCGTCAGGAAGAAGATCGCGTATCCCTCGCGTTCGGCCGTCTTGACCAGGTCGACCATCCCGGGCACCGCCGGGAATCGCTGCTCGGTGACGAATGTGCCGTTGGTGGTCGGGTTGTACGCCCAGTTGCTGAAGAGTTCGTAGTTCCAGGTCGCCAGCGTGGTGTCGTCGACGTCGAGCACGATCGCCTTCGTGGCAGTCGTGTGGTGGGGTGCGCTCAGCCAACGCTCACCGGCATTGGCGGCCGATTTCGCTTCCTTGGCGTAGTTGCTGTCGTCGGCCAGGACACCGGTGCCCAGCGGATCGCCGTAGTAGTTGCGGATCTGCTGGCGCAGCACGTCGATGTTGGTGATCTGGCCCTCGGAGCGTGGCGTGGATGTGCTGATCGCCGGCTGCTGGGTTGCCAACTCTGCCGAGTAAGCGGCTCCGCCGGCGCCACTGAGGACGGCCAGGGTGGCAACGCCGGTGAGAATCAGCCGGCGTGACGGGCGGCGCCAGAATTGGGTGAGCATGAGGACCTCTCCATCGGCGGGTGATGCTTGCCACGGCAAACTAACCCGTCCCGGCGCCGAGGGCTAGCAAAATCCTTATCGCGAAGCGGCCTCGATCTGGATGTCCCCGAACATGACGTTGCGGGTCATCGGCCGGGCAAGGAAGTCATGGGGGAAGCCGAGCTCGATCCCGCTGACCTTCTCGAGGCCGGCCAACTGTCCTTCGGTCAACGTCACGTCGAGCGCACCGAGGTTGTCCTCCAGTTGGGCAAGCGTCCGCGCACCGATGATCGGTGCGGTCACTTCCGGATCACGCATCGTCCATGCGAGCGCGACCTGGGAGGGCGTCACCTCCAGCTGGCTTGCGACCTCCTTGACGGCCTCGGCGATGGCAAGCCCTCGTTGGGTGAGTACACCGCTGGCCGCGGCAACATTCTTGCGGGTCCCCTCAGCTGCGGCCGAGCCGCCTCCGAGATCAAGGTCTGCCTGCGTGTACTTGCCCGTCAGTACGCCGCTGGCCAGCGGCGACCAGGGAACAACGCCGAGGCCCAGCTCGCGTGCCATCGGGATCAGCTCGCGTTCGACCGTTCGCTCGATCAGGCTGTACTCGATCTGCAGAGCTACCAACGGCGACCAGCCGCGGAGATCCGCGATCGCCTGCATTCGTGAGACCTGCCAGGCCGGCGTGTCGGAGATGCCGGCGTACAGGACCTTGCCGGCGCTGACTAGGTCGTCCAAGGCCCGCAGCACCTCCTCGACGGGAGTCGTGCTATCCCACGCGTGCAGGTAGAGCAGGTCGATGTAGTCGGTTTGCAGCCGGCGCAAGCTGGTCTCGACCGACTGGACCATGCTCTTGCGATGGTTGCCGCCCGAGTTGGGATCGCCCGGTCGCGTCGTCGCGGTGTACTTGGTCGCGAGCACCAGGCTGTCGCGCTTGTCCCGGGCGAACTCGCCAAGCAACTCTTCGGAAGTGCCGTTCGTGTACTGATTGGCCGTGTCGACGAAGTTGCCGCCGCGGTCGACGTACGTGTCGAAGATGCGGCGGGCCTCATCCTTTGCCGCGCCCCAGCCCCAGTCCGAACCGAACGTCATCGTCCCCAGCGCCAGTGGCGACACCCGCAGGCCCGAGCGCCCCAGCAGTCGGTAGGTATCGAGGGATCCAGCCACCACAATCTCCTTGCATCGGTAGCGCCCGGCCTTCTGCGGGCGGGCCGTCTGCATCAGACTGCGTCAACATGAAGACCTGCATAAGGGAAGCCTCATCCTGGGACTGGCCGTCCTAGTCCCCCGTC
>JAWWOY010000891.1:0-5786 GCA_033851195.1 Kribbellaceae bacterium
TCGTCAGCAAGATGAACTGGGACGTCTCCGACACCGCTCCCTTCCGTTGGCAGCCCACCCTGGCCTGGGTGATCGGCTTCGTCGCCTACCAGTTGGTGAACCCCGGCACCGTCGGCGGCTGGTCCCCGTTCTGGCTGAAGCTGCAGGGCCGGGTGCTCGACCTCTTCGGCGCCGCCACCATGCCGAACTGGCTCGGCGCGACGTACACGTCGATCGTGATCTCGATGATCGCCGCTGTGCTCCTCGGCCGCTTGGGTGCTGGTCGGACACGCTGATCCGTTGGCCTGACCCGTTCGGGTCGAGATACTTGCGCAATGTCGAATTCCGCACTGCGTAGTAGGACCAGCTATGCCGAGCTGGGGGTGGATGGCCTCGCGAGTCGAACCACTCCGGAGGAGGATGCGCAGATCGTTGCCGCCGTCGAAGAGATGCTGGCGGGTCGCGAGACGGTACTGGACTTGTGCTGCGGCTACGGCCGGATCAGTCTGCCGCTGCGGCGTGCCGGACATGTGGTCCGCGGCCTCGACATCTCGCCGAACCTGGTCGAGGCCGGCCGGGCGGCAGCCGAGAAGGAGGAGCTGCCGATCGACTGGGCGATCGGGTCGATGACCGATCTGCCCTATCGGTCGGACACGTTCGACGCGGTGATCTGCCTGTGGACCGCGTTCCACGAACTGTTCGGGGAGGATGAGCAGCTGTCCACGATCTGGGAGATCTCGCGCGTGCTGAAGCCCGGCGGACTCGCTGTGATCGAGGGGCCGATCTGGGGGCCTGCGACCGCGCAGGAGATCGCCACCGGGATCCGGCAGGGCCCTGGGCAGCGGATCGCGACGACTGAGCATTTCGGTACGTCGAGCCGGCACTACGTCCATGACGAGGTGAGCTACAGCCGGCTCTGTGGGGCCGCCGGGATCGAGAACTTCCGGGTCTACAAGCGCGAGTGGGGCGGCCGCCGCCGACTGTTGCTGGAAATCAACCAGCCGGGTGCCTGACGAATCAGGAAAAGTCAGCTTCTTGATTCCAGGTCCAGCAGGAACTCCTTTGCCGTGAGGCCGCCGGCGTACCCGGTCAGCGCGCCGCTCGCGCCGATCACCCGGTGGCAGGGCAGTACTACGCAGACCGGGTTGGCGCCCAGCGCGGTCCCGATGGCCCGGGCGGCTGTCGGGCGGGCCAGCTCGCTGGCCAACGCGCCGTACGTGGTGGTGCTTCCGTAGTGGGTGAACGTCGGCAGGTCGCTGAGCACGAGTCGCTGGAACGGGGTGGCCAGGGCCAGGTTCACGTCGAGGTCGAACGACTGCCGCCGGCCGGACAGGTATTCGTCCAGTTGCCGGCGGAGGTCGTCCACTGCGGCAGGCTGGCGCAGTACGCGCGGCGAGATGGCGCGGGCCAGCCGCGTCGTGATGGTCTCCTCGTCGCCGAACGAGCTGGCCACCACCTGTCCGGCGGCCGTGGCGAGCAACATCGTGCCGATCGGGGTCTCGTGCACGGCGTAGCAGACGTCGGCGTCGGGCAACACCGGCGGCCGCCCGTACGACGGCCCGCCCGGCCCGCCCGGCGTGGACGGCTGCAGGCGGCTGAGCCGGTTCTCGAGTTCATTCATGGTCTACTCCGAACTTGGTGCGCAGGGTCGCCAGCGCATCGCTGACCAGTCGGCGCGATGCTGCGGGCGTGGTGTCCAAAGCGGCGGCCACGCCGTGGTGGTCCAGGTCGCCGACATATTTCAGCGTGACGGCGACCCGTTGCCGTTCGGGCAGGTCGGCCACGGCTCGCCACAGTTCCGGGTCGGGCCAGGCCAGGGCGTCCGGGCCGTCCACCGTCACGGGCAGGTCGTCGTACAAAGGAGTCTGAGGTTTGCGGGCGCGGTGCAGGTCGGTGGCACAGCGGGCGGTGATGGTCAGCAGCCAGTTGCGCAGGTTCCGGGCCGAGGTCAGTCCGGGATAGGCGGCGAACGCCTTCTCCCAGGCTCGCTGAGCCACGTCGTCGCCGTCGACCGGTCCGGCCAGGGCCCGGGCCAGTCGAGCCACCTCGCGCCAGTGCGCGTCCACCAGCGCCTGGAACGGCGGCAGCGAAACGGCTCGCTTGTCCTGCTCCGAAACCATCACGTCAGTAGAACGCACCAGGCTCCGGACGTGTGAGGCAAGCTGTGGGCGTGTCGTTCCAGTGGGTGGTCAGTTCTGGACTGGCATTCCGCATGCTGGGATTGTCTAGTTCCCCAGTCGACTTTGATGAGACAGTTGTTGACGTGACGACGACCAGCGAATCCAGCAGCCACGTGCTGCCGGTGCTTGTCACCCGTCTCCTCACCCGCCGTCGCGTCATCGATCAGATGCGCACGGCCAGCGCCACCTGTCGCTGATCACCCGCTGTCACAGCCTCCCCTGAGCGAGGCCGTACGCCGAATCGTGGCCGTCCCGGCCAGCTGAATTCCCATCCGCCCGGTTCGCGGTGATCTGTGCTGTCCGCTGCCGGTCGTCCCTGTCCCATGACCTGAGGGAGCGACATGTCCGCCCATGCGTTAAACCCCGCCACCGCTGCAGGCAATCCCCGTCTGGCCGTCGTACCGGATCGCATCGAGGAGCGGACCGTCGACACCGAAACGTTCCGGTCCGTGTTCCGCCGGCATGCGGCCGGGGTGGTGGTGATCACCGCTGACGCCGGCCACGGACCGGCCGGGTTCACTGCCACCTCGCTGGTGTCGGTCAGCCTGCTACCGCCGCTGGTGTCGTTCGCCATCTCCACCACCGCCTCCAGTTGGCCGACCGTGAACTCGGCCGACAGCCTGGTGATCAACTTCCTGGACGCCGGCCAGCACGAGATCGCGATCCGGTTCGCCACCAGCGGTATCGACCGGTTCGCCGAGCCGACCCGCTGGTCCCGGCTGGACACCGGGGAGCCGGTGCTGGACGAGGCGCCGAGCTATCTCCGCGGCCTGGTAGAGCACCGCTTCTCGGTCGGCGACCACCACATCGTCGTGGCCCGGCTCGACACGCACGCCGAACGCCGCGAGCACGAGCCACTCCTCTACCACGACGGCCGCTACGCCACCACCGACCCCCTGGTCTGACCCTCCACTCTGCACCCCTGACCTTCCGCAAGCGCCGACCTGAGAGGGACCCCGTCATGTCCACCACTCGAAATCCCCGCAGCACAAGGCGATCCGGCGTCGCCGCGATCCTGACGCCGCTTGCCCTCGCCGGAGCGCTGGTGCTCGCCGGCTGCAGCGGCAACGCCGACGCCGGTGGCGGCCAGAAGCTCGCGCTCGACGCTGCGTTGCCGACCACCGTGCCGGCCGGCGCCAAGATCGTCGTCGGCGATCCGACCACCCAGAAGGCCCTCGAACTCTCGGGCCAGTTGGACAAGGTCTCCGGCTTCGTCCAGTTCGCGAACCTCAGCGGCGGGCCGCAGACCTCGGAGGCGTTCCGTGCCCATGCGCTGGATGTCGGGTCGGTCGCGGAGATCCCGTCGATCAACGCGGCCTGGACCGGTCTCAAGACGAAGATCGTCGCGTCGAAGTTCCGCAAGGACCCGATCAACCACCCCGTCTATGTGCTCGGGATCGCGCCGGGCGTCTCGGTGAAGTCGCTGGCGGACCTGCGCGGCAAGAAGATCGCCTACAGCCCGGGCCAGGCCCAGGGCGCGCTGATCCTCAAGGTGCTGAAGAAGGCCGGCCTGACCAAGGATGACGTCAAGCTGGTCGAGATACCCAGCACCGGCGACGTCTACCCGAACGCGCTGGCGGCCAAGCAGGTCGACGTGGCGCCGATCGGCGGCGTCTCGATCAAGCGTTACCTCAGCAAATACGGCAAGGACGGCGCCACCACCATCGACCACGGGATCCGTGACGACGCCGGTCACCTTTACGTACTGACCTCCTCGCTGGAGGACCCGGCCAAGGCTGCGGCGATCAGGGCGTACGTCGCCGCCTGGGGTGTCGCGCAGCAGTGGATCGACACCCACCCGAAGGAGTGGATCGAGGGCTACTACGTGAAGGACCAGGGGCTCACCGCCGCGGATGGCCAGTGGCTGGTGGACAACGCCGGCCACCCCGACATCCCCTCCGATTGGAGCGACGCGATCACGCGGATGCAGGACACGATCGACCTGCTGGCCAAGGAGACCAAGAACCCGGTGATCAAGGCCGGTGACCTGTACGACCTGCGCTTCCAGACCGTCGCCAGCGACGCGATCAAGGCGGCCGGAGCGGGAGCGTCGAAATGAGCGGCCAACTAGCCTCCCTCTCCGGGGTCCGGTCCGGCCGGGAGCAGGTCGCCGGCGCCCAGGCCGTCCGGCGCCGCCGGCGTCTCGGCCCGGGTAAGCCGATCCGCTTCGGTGCAGCGATCGGGCCGGTGCTGCTGCTGGCGATCTGGAGTATCGGCTCCGCCGTCGGCTGGATCGACCCGAGGGTGCTGTCCGCGCCCTGGACTGTGGTCACCACGTCCGGTGAGCTGATCGCCGACGGTCGGCTCCAGTCGAACCTCCTCACCTCCGCCCAGCGCGCCTTCGCCGGACTCGGGATCGGCGTTGTGCTGGGCGTCGCGCTGGCGCTGGCGGCCGGTCTGAGCCGGTGGGGCGAGGCTGTCCTCGACGGGCCGATCCAGATCAAGCGGGCGATTCCGTCGCTGGCGCTGATGCCGCTGCTGATCCTGTGGCTCGGCATCGGCGAGTCGATGAAGATCACCACCATCACGCTCGGCGTCTTCGTACCTATCTATCTGCACACCCACAACGGACTGCGCAGCATCGACAGCCGGTATGTCGAACTGGCCCAGACCGTGGGCCTGAGTCGCGGCGAGTTCATCCGCCGGGTCGTCCTGCCTGGCGCGCTGCCCGGCTTCCTGCTCGGCCTGCGATTCGCGGTCACCGCCGCGTGGCTGTCGCTCGTCGTGGTCGAGCAGATCAACTCCACCAGCGGTATCGGCTACATGATGGAACTGGCCCGCACCTACGGGCAGACCGACATCATCATCGTCGGCCTGGTCCTGTACGGCGCGCTCGGCCTGCTCTCCGACGGAGTCGTCCGGCTGATCCAGAGGAAGGCATTGTCATGGCGACGCACACTGGCGGACTGAGCACTCTCGAGTTGCCTACAGCGACGGTCGAGGTCACCGGCCTGACCCGCCGGTACGCCGACCGCGCGGTCCTCGACGGGGTGGATCTCCGGATCGCGCCGGGCGAGTTCGTGGCGCTGCTCGGCAAGAGCGGCTCGGGCAAGAGCACGCTGCTGCGCGCCCTGGCCGGGCTCGACGTAGACGTCGCAGGGGCGGGGGCGATCGCCGTACCGGAGAACGTGTCCGTGGTATTCCAGGACTCCCGGTTGTTGCCGTGGGCCCGGGTCCTCGACAACGTCGTACTCGGCCTCAAGGGTCAGGACGACCGCGGCCGGGAGAGTTTGGCCGAGGTGGGGTTGGCCGGCCGCGAGAAGGCCTGGCCGAACGAGCTTTCCGGTGGTGAGCAGCAGCGGGTGGCGCTGGCCCGTTCGCTGGTCCGCAAGCCGGAGTTGCTGCTCGCCGACGAGCCGTTCGGGGCGCTGGACGCGCTGACCCGGATCAAGATGCACGCCCTGCTGCGAAAGCTCTGCGCGGCGCACCAGCCGGCCGTGCTGCTGGTCACCCACGACGTGGACGAGTCGATCGTGCTCGCCGACCGGGTGCTCGTGCTGGACGAGGGCCGCTTGGTGACCGAAGAGGTCATCGACCTGGCAACACCTCGCAGCCCCGCCGACCCGCGCTTCGCCGAGGTTCGGACCCGACTACTCGACGCCCTGGGAGTCTCGCTATGACAAGACA
>JAWWOY010000909.1:0-2876 GCA_033851195.1 Kribbellaceae bacterium
CAGTTGCCGATGCCGCTGTGGTCGGGGTCGACGATCCGGAGTTCGGCCAGCGCCTGGTCGCGTACGTCGTACTGGCTCGCGGCGCGACTGCTACCGAGGACGAGTTGATCCAGCACGTTCGCACGAAATTGGCGCGGTACAAGGCGCCGCGCCAGGTCGTACTGGTGGACGAACTCCCCCGCAATGCGACAGGGAAGGTACTGCGGCGCAAGCTCAGCGAGAGTTGACGCCCAGGGCGGCGCCGACCTCCGCGAGACGGTCGGTGTGGACCTTCACCATCCGGCCGTCCTTGCTCGGGCCGACGTTCAGCAGGTACTGGTAGCCGTGGTCGCGTTGGTACACCGTCAGGCCTGTTGACGTGAATGTCAGCCGTTGCTAACGTTCGTGGTCGCTAACGGATAAAACTGGAGGAACGACCATGGGACAGCCGATCGCGTTCTTTGAGGTGGTCAGCCCGGATCACGAGCGGGCGCAGACGTTCTACCGTGGGCTGTTCGACTGGCAGATCGCCGCAGACCCTGCGATGGGCGGCTACGGCCTGGTGGACACCGGAGCCGGCGAGGAGGCCATCGGCGGCGGCATCGGGCCGTCGATGCAGCCCGGCGATACCGGGGTGAAGGTCTATGTGAAGGTCGACGACCTGGAGGCGTACCTGGACCGGGCCGAGGCGCTCGGCGGCAAGCGCCTGGTGCCCCCGACAGACCTTCCCGGCGACTTCGGCCGATTCGCGATCTTCACCGACCCGGACGGGAACCAGGTCGGTCTGTGGGCATGACCGAACGGGACGCGACCGACGAGGCGCTGCACGCACTCGCTGAGCCGCGCCGTCGCGCCATCCTGCGGCTCGTCGCCCATGACGAGTTGGCCGCCGGGGAGATCGCCGCGGCGTTCGAGGTGAGCCGTACCGCGATCAGCCAGCACGTGACCGTGTTGAAGAACGCGGGGCTGCTCACCGAACGCCGCGACGGCACCCGGCGGCTGTACCGGGCCCGGCCGGAAGGGCTGGCCGAGCTGCGGGCGTTGCTCGATGAGATGTGGGCTGGTGCACTGGACACCGCCCGCCGGCTGGTCGAGGCCGATCGCGGCCTCTGCGACACCGACCAGGAGGTCGGCCGTGCCGGCTGACCAGCGCCCGCCGCGGGGTCCGGTCCGGCCGCCAGCGACACGACGCGCTGCCGATCCGCTGGCCGCGCAACGCCGCCGCGTCGAGCGGATCTGGTCGCTGGCACTGCGGCGCTTCCGCGACTACCTGCAGGGCACCGATGGGGACAGCAGCAAGGACGGCGTCGACGACAACGCTGCCCGGGACAACGCGAAGAAGGATCATGACCGCCCATAGCCGACCACCGGTCACTCCGCTGCGGCGGCCACCGGTCCGCCAGGCCACCCTCGTGCGCAGCGACGTCGAGCACACCTTCGAGGTGTTCGTCCGCGAGATCGGCGCGTGGTGGCCGGTGCAGCCGTTCTCCGCCGGGCAGGACCAGGTGCGTGACGTCACCGTCGAACAGCGGGTCGGCGGCCGGGTCTACGAGACCTGGCAGGACGGCACCGTGGTGGAGTGGGGCGAACTGCTCGTCTGGCGGCCGCCCCACCGGTTCACCATGACCTGGACCGGCACGCCCGCACCGACCGAGGTCGAGCTGACCTTCACCGCGCTCGGCCCGGCACTGACCAGGGTCGCCGTAGAACACCGAGGCTGGGAGTCACTCAGCGAAGCCCAGCTGTCCGAGGACTGTGCCCTGCCCGGCGGCTACGCCAGCGGTGGCTACAGCAAGGGCTGGACCACCATTCTCGCCGGCCTCGCCGCCGCGGCCGAGGCGCCACGTTCCCAGCCCAGGAGGCACCGATGAGCCATTTTCTCTACAAGTTCGTTCCCCGACCAGACTTCCCCACCACCATGACCGAAGCCGAGGCGGCGGTCATGCGGGAACACGTCGCCTACTGGCAAACCCTCGCCGACCAGGGCACCGCGGTTGCGTTTGGTCCGGTCGCCGACCCAGCCGGCTCCTGGGGCGTCGCCATCGTCGAGGCGGAGACCACCGACGAGGTACACGCGATCCGCGCGGCCGACCCCGTCGTCACCTCCGGTCTCGGCCCGGTCGACATATATCCGATGCCGCAGGCGATCACCAGACGGTCGTAGCCCGGCGCGGTCAATCACTAGTCTGAAAACCCCAGCGAGACCGGGGCAGATACCGGCACCCGGGTCGCCCTCGTGCTCGAGGGATTCGCATCGGTCGGCGCGGACGGCTGGAACTACCGGGACGGCTATGCGGAAGGCCGGCGGGTCGTACGCGCTGGTATGCGAGCAGTCCCGACTCTCTACCTGGACCAAGATAGGAGATTGCAATGGCGACCATCACCGATGACCAGATGCGGGCGCTGATGCCTACGACCAAGATCTACAGTGTGATGATCCTCAAGGCTGGCCCCAACCGGCACATGGCAGGTGTCGACAGCGTCATCTGGGAGCACGGTCGACGCAACTTCTCCATGCGCGCGGACGGACTACTGTCCATCGTCTGCCCGGTCGGCGATGGGACCGAGGTATGTGGCGTCGGCATCTTCAACCTCGGACCTGAAGAGACAAGCAAGATCATGGAGGACGATCCCGGCGTCAAGGCCGGAGTGTTCGTCTACGAGGTGCATCCCTGCCGGAGCTTCCCGGGCGACGCGCTGCCTGCGTCATCGGCGGAGGCGGACGCGGCTTGAGCCTTGGCAGCTCCGCCGGAGGGAGGGGACGCAGTGGCTGCGGTAGCACCGAGGCAGAGCCCGTCGTCACCGAGCCGGGCGAGCGGCTCCGGCTCAGCCAGCGACGCTGAAGCCGCTCCAGCCGCTGATGGAGATCGTGTCGGCACACCGGCGTACAGCTGCGA
>JAWWOY010000914.1:0-2820 GCA_033851195.1 Kribbellaceae bacterium
ACGACCATCACGACACCGAGCTTCACGCTGAGCTGCTCGATCAGGCCGCGGGCGTCGAGAACCGTGCCCCCGGTCCGCAGGAACAGCGTCACGAAGCCCAGGTTGACCAGGTAGAAGCCGACCACCAGCAGCCGGTTCACCGCGTCCGCGAAGTCGTCGTTGCCATGGAAGACGTCGACCAGGAAGATCCGCCCGTTCCGGCTCAGGGTCCGCGCGACCCAGATCGTCAGCGGGACCGAGACGAGCAGGTAGAGCAGATAGGTGATCACGGTCATGATTGCCACACCTCACAGGTTGAACACGTTCAAAATTTCGGACATGCTGAGCGTAAGCCCGATTTTTGAACGCGTTCAAGGGAGCAGCGCAGTGACCTGCGTCTCGCCGCCGGGTTCAGCGGATCCGCTGCCCCCGCAGTACGACGGCGGCCGGGAAGGCGAGCACCTCCGGCCGTTCGCGCGGATCTTCGTCGTACGTGACCAGGTCCTCGGGAACGCTGACGCCGAGGTAGTCGCTTGCTGCTGTTGTCGCAGCTGCCAAGGCCTCCGTGACGGACAGCCCGTGCTGGACCAGGAGGTCGACCTCCCGGGCGACTGTGCCGACCACGTCGGAGCCGGCGAGTATCCGCACGCCGTACCGGGTCGCCAGCGGCAGCAGCGACGCCACGTGCTCGGAGCGAATCCGACGCCGGTTTTGCGTCGCGGGAGTGTCGTCCGGTTCGCCGACCACGGATGCACAAAGCGTCGGTGTCCAGGCCCCACCCTGCGCACCGAGCAGCTCGAGATCCTCCCTGGTCAGCCCCGCCCCGTGCTCGACCGAGTCGATCCCGGCGCGGATCAGCGGACCGACCACCTCGGTGTTGGTGTGCACCGCGACCCGGGCGCCGCGTTCGTGCGCCGCGGCGACTACAGCGGTCACGACCTCAACCCCGTACGTCGCCTCGACCAAGCTGCCGCGCACAGGCCCATCCGCATCGACCGCGGGGAAGTCCCCGACGAGCTTGACCCAGGTGGCACCAGCATCGAGCTCAGCCTCGACCGCAGCCACCAGGTCCTCCGCTGGAACCGGCTCGTGCATGCGGGGGAAGTACCGCCCGGGCGGAGCCAAGAACCGGCCGGCAGCCAGGACGAAAGGCCTTCCCTCCTCCTGGTGGGCGGCGAGCTCCAGCGTGATCGAACGGTCGCCACCGACGTCGCGGATGACCCCGACACCGGCGCGCGCCAGATCGTCGAGCCGGGCCTCGGCAAACTCCCGCCCGAACAACCGCGGCCCGATTTCGTCCCGCCCCACAGTCAGGTGGCAGTGCGAGTCGACCAACCCCGGCAAGGCGAACCGTCCGGGCAAGGCCTGCGGCTCCCCCACGCCCAGCTCCAGCCGCACAGCCGCACCGTCAGGCAACGCCACTCCGTCGAACACCCAGCTCGTCATGGCGGTCATCCTCCCCGGCAATCGGGACAGTTCCGCTCGCGGGGAGTCCGTCCAGTGTCACCCGGCGGGTGGCTACGCTCTGACAGATGCGGGAGAAGGAGCTGGACCGCTGGGTCGAGGCGTACCGGCGGGCCTGGGAGACGAACGACCCTGGTGACATCGCCGCCCTGTGGACAGAGGACGCGGCCTTCTACCGCCGCCCGGACGAGGAGCCGGTCCTCGGCCGGGGGGCGATCGTCGACGCCTGGCTGGAAGTTGCCGATGCGGCCGGCGAGACCACTTTCGAGTACCAGGTGCTCGGCTTCGGCGATGGCGTCGGCTTCGTGCGCGGCTGGACGACGTACCTGACAAACCCGCCCTCGGAGTTCAGCAACCTGTGGGTGATCCGGCTCGACCGCGACGGCCGGGCCCACGAGTTCATCGAGTGGTGGATGGAGTCCACCTGATCGTCGTCGACTACCTGGCCGGGTTGTAGCGGATCTCCAGCATCGTGCAGCCTTCGTCGGTGCGGTACGGGCCATGCGACATCCCAGGCCGACGTGACGCGTACTGCCCGACGGTGAAGGTCTGCCCTAGCGTGAGGTCGGTCAGCGAGCCTTCGAGTAAGTAGACCTCCTCGTAGTACTCGTGTCGGATCACCCCTGCGGCTGAGGTGTCCGTGCCGGGAGCCCAGCGGGCCAGCCGGGTCAGCGTCCCGTCTTCCGGGTCCTGACTCAGCACCCGCTGGGTGACACCCGGCCCGTCAGCGGTCCAGGAGACCGCGTCGGCCGGGAAGAACTCGTGTTCTGACTTCACGGGCAGTAACGATAGCTGGCGGCCGACAAATGCAGTTGGCATCGCTCGCCGCGGAGCGTGATTCTGTTCGCATCATGGAGATCAGAGAAGCCACTGAGGCCGACTGGACCGCGATCTGGCCGTTCTTCCACCAGATCGTCACCGCCGGCGAGACCTACGCCTACGAACAGACGCTGACCGAGGAGCAGGGGCGCGCGATCTGGATGCAGCCCTCGGCGGCGGTGAAGAGCCGTACGGTGGTCGCGGTCGATGCCGACGGCATCGTTCTCGGCAGCGCCAACATGTACCCGAACCGGCCGGGGCCGGGCGCACACGTCGCCAGCGCTAGCTTCATGGTGGACGCCGCCAGCAGCGGTAAAGGAGTCGGCCGCGCGCTGTGCCAGGACATGATCGAGTGGGCCAGGTCTGAGGGGTTCCGGTCGATCCAGTTCAACGCGGTAGTCGAGACCAACGAGCGCGCGGTCGGGCTGTGGCAGTCCCTCGGCTTCGAGATCATCGGCACCGTGCCCGAAGCCTTCCACCACCCGACCCACGGCTACGTCGGCCTGCACGTGATGTACCGCCCGGTCTAGGGCGTGCGAGTTCTTCAGCGGTGAAGGC
>JAWWOY010000917.1:0-3248 GCA_033851195.1 Kribbellaceae bacterium
GCACCTGACCCCTTCGGCCGTGTCACAGCAACTGGCGGCGCTGGAAACCGAGGTCGGCCAGGAACTGCTGGAACGGCGCGGCCGCCGGGTGGCGATCACCTCGGCCGGGCGGCTGCTGCTGAGCCACACCGACGCGATCCTGACCGAGGTCGAACGCGCCGAGGCGGCGATGCGCCAGCACGCCGACGGCGCGACTGGAGAGGTACGGGTGGCCGCTTTCGCGACTGCCATCAGCCTGCTGGTCGCCCCTTCCCTGGCCCGGCTCCGCGAGACCACCCCAGGCCTGCGTCTCGTCGTACGGGATGCCGAAGGCCACCAAGGTGTCACCCAGTTGCTGGATGGCGAGGTGGAGCTCGCTATTGCGGTCGAGCACCGGGGTTCGCCGCGACCCGACGACGAGCGGCTGACCCGGATCCCGCTGTACGCCGAGCCGTTCGACGCTGTGCTGCCTTCGAACCATCCGGCCGCGACGGCTGCCTGCGTCGATCTGGCGGCGCTGTCTGCCGACGACTGGGTGACGCCGTCCGTGGGCAATCCGGTCCGCGACGTGGTGCTGCTGGCCTGCGAGCAAGCCGGGTTCCAGCCGCGGATTGTGCACTGCTCGGACGACTTCCGCTCGATCGCCGCCCTGGTTGCCGCCGGCGCCGGCGTCGCGCTGGTCCCCCGGCTGGCTCTTCGGGATAGCCCGACCGGTGCGGCGGTGATCCGGCCGCTGAGCGATCCCGCACCCGTCCGCCGGGTATTCGTCGCCGTCCGGCCGGGGAGCGCCGACCATCCGCTGGTCGCCGCCACTATCGAAGCCCTGTCGGAGGCCGCTGCCCGCCTATGATCCAGGTCACCCAACGGCGTCGGCCGCTGTAGCTATCCTCACGGCGGCCGACGAGGACCCCTTGATGGTTGACCCGGTGCGCTGGATCAGTTGGTCAGTCGCTTGCCGGCCGAGACTGCGACGCGCTCGAGGTTGGCCGGCTTGATGCCCTTGCCGTACTCCCAGAACGACAGCACGCTGACCACCGGGCCCTTCACGGTCACGGCGTACGGGAAGGCACCGTCCTCGCTGCCCGGGTCGGACGGCAGCGGGTAGTCGTACCAGCGCAGGATCCGGGTCGCGTCCCCCACCTCTATCGACCGGTTCTCGGTGAGTTTCCGCGCGTGCGTGGGTGCGGGCCTGAGCGCCTTGCAGGCCTTGATCGTGGCCGTGATCCGCTCGTACGCCGCGATGGCCGCCCGATTGTCCTTGTACCGGGTGAGCCACTGGCCGCCGGTTGCGGCGAGGCCGTCGTAGAAGTCCCGGGTCAGGCTACCCAGCACGTTCCTGCCCCTGGTCGAGGAGTTGCCGCATTTCGGCGTACCGGGGGTGCCGGACCTGGCGATCCAGCCTCGGTTCGGGTCACCCTTCGACAACTCCGAACCGGTGAGCAGCATGGAGGTGGTGAGCCGCACCTGATTCGGCGGCAGGGACGGCTTCGGCGTCACGGTCGGCGTCACGGACGGCGTCACGGTGGTGGAGGGCTTCGTTGTCGGAGTCGCTTCACGCGGCGTCGTGGTCGGCGTACTGGGTGTCGTTGACACCGTCGGCGTGGATGTTGCTGTTGTTGTCGGCGTGGTGTCGGCGGCCGGCTTCAGGTCATTGCCGCAGGCAACAAGCAGCCCGATCGTCGCCACACCGACGGTTCCGGCCAGTCGTGCGTTCTTCCATCCCCGTGTGAACATGTCCCCCACCTTCTCCAGAACTGATGACCATCTCACTCTGGTAGACGCCAGCGAGACCTGGTTAGTTGGGACGGGATCTGGCGCCGGAAGCTGTCTGTGCCGTGTTCTAGGTTCTTCCTATGGCAACCATCGCGCTGTTCCACTCCGTCCTCGGCGTTCGCCCTGGCGTCCATGCGGCCGCCGACCTGCTCCGCTCCCACGGGCACCGGGTCCGCATCGTCGACCAGTACGACGGCCGGGTGTTCGACGACTACGACGAGGCGGCTGCGTTCGCGGTCGAAGCCGGCTACCCCACCTTGATGGGCCGGGCGCTGGAGGCAGTCAAGGATCTGCCCGACGGGTTCATCGCGGCCGGCTTCTCGAACGGCGGCGGGATGGCCCAGTTCGTCGCCTGCCAACAGCCAGGCGTGGCCGGTGCCGTGCTGTTGTCCGGGGTGATCGACCTGGCCGAGTTCGGCAGCGCCACGTGGCCAGCCGGGGTGCCTGCGCAGGTCCACTATGCCGTGGACGACCCGTTCCGTGTCGAGGAGTGGCTGGTGGCGGGCGAGAAGGCTGTCACTGACGCGGGTGGCGAGCTGGAGCACTTCGAGTACCCGGGCCGTGGACACCTCTTCACCGACCCAAGCCTGCCTGCGGAGTACCAGCCCGACCAGGCCGCCGAGCTATGGCCGCGGGTGCTGGCGTTCATCGCCAAGCACGGCCGGGCCTGACCACTCAGCCGGCGACTGACACCGTGGCGCCTACCACCTCGTCGGCCTGGACGGCGCCGAGCAGGTAGGCAGCCACGTCCGCGCGGGCGATCGTGAAGCCGCCGCGGACATTGCGCTCCGCATTGCTCCGCACCTTGCCGCTGCGCTTACCGTTGGTGAGACGCGGCGGGCAGACCAGGGTCCAGTCGAGTCCACTGTTCCGTACCAGCGCCTCCATCTGACGAACGTCGGCGAACGAGTGCCGCAAGAACCGGCCGAGGACAGGCTTCACCACGAACCGGAGGAACGGGTCGTCTCCCTTGGTGTGGATACCAGCCACGCTCACCATCAGCAGCCGACGGACGCCGGCGTCCTGCATCGCCTGGATGATGCTCCGTGCTCCGTCCGAGTTGACCGCGGTGGGCCCGCTGACCCGGGTGCCGAGCGCCGAGAGCACGGCCTCCCGCCCCGCCACCGCCGGCCCGATAGCCGCCGGATCCATCACGTCGGCGACCACCACCTTCAGGTTCGGATGCGGCTCGACGGCAAGCCGCGACGTTTCCCGGACCACAGCGGTGACGTGGTGCCCTGCGTCGAGTCCCTGCCGGACCAGCTCTGTCCCGATCCCGCCACTAGCGCCGAACACAGTCAGCTTCATCGCTCGATCCTCCTGCTCGCCCGTATGGTTAGTAAACACTCACTAACCATGGTTAGTGAACACTCACCAACCTGTCAAGCAGGTCCGGAGTACGCTGCGCTGACACGGGAGGAGGCACGGATGGCCACCAGGGACGACATCCTCGACGCGGCCGCCGAGGTGTTGCGGACGCAGGGATACGCGAAGGC